>JAZLKO010000095.1:0-19349 GCA_045597685.1 Prevotella sp. | reverse complement strand
AACTTGCCACACATCGTGAGATGAGAAAGCGCGAAACCGCCGTATGCCGAACGGCACGTACGGTGGTGTGGGAGGTCGGTAAATGTGAAAGTAGGAGGCAAATGCCTTTTTATGATTAGCATTTACCTCCTACCCAATTGTAGATTCGCCTTGTGCTGAGCAATTACTAAATAAACTTAATTATTAATTATTAATTGTTAATTATTAATTTAAAAAACAACGTTTTTTGTTATCTTTGTAACGAAATTTCAACGCGAATCGGAAAAATGAAAAAATTCAGATACCCAGTAGATACAGATCAGTTCCAAGAAATAAGAGAACAAGGACAGGTGTATGTTGACAAAACAGACATGATGTACAAACTTGCCAACGAGTATAAATATGTCTTTTTAGCTCGGCCTCGGCGATTTGGAAAGTCGCTGCTTTGCAATACATTCAAGGCTTACTTCCTTGGACAGAAGGAATTGTTTGAGGGATTGAAAGTGATGGAGTTGGAAAAGGACTGGAAGACCTACCCTGTGCTGCACTTCGACATGAGCATAATGCGCAATTGTACTAATATTGATGGTTATCGCGAAGCACTATCAGATGAGCTTGCAAGATACGAAAAGCAGTATGGCACAGTCAAGGAGGCAGAAGAATTTGGTACACGCTTTCATCAGCTCATCCGCCACATACACGATACCCAAGGACAGAAAGTCGTTGTCATCATTGACGAGTATGACACCCCGATGATGCGCAACCTTTACAACAAGGACATGCTGGATGAACTCCGCACAATGCTCCGCGGCTTCTATCAGACAGTAAAACTCGATGGTGCTTACCTGCGCTTCGTCTTTATCACTGGCGTGACGAAATTCTCACAGCTCAGCATCTTCTCTGAACTGAACAACCTAAATCAGATATCCATGGACGATGAATACTCGGGCATTTGCGGCATCACTCAGGAAGAACTTGATACGGTGCTCCGCCCTTGCATAGAAGAGTATGCAGAGAA
The DNA here is from genome assembly GCA_045597685.1 of Prevotella sp. GTDB lineage: Bacteria > Bacteroidota > Bacteroidia > Bacteroidales > Bacteroidaceae > Prevotella. The sequence goes on along the minus strand of JAZLKO010000095.1, from coordinate 18,352 downwards.
CCTCGGCATCACAACCGATGAAGCCTACGCCCTGCTGAAGAAGAACTACGACGGCTATCATTTTTCACCTAAGAGCAAGGATGTGTATGCCCCATTCAGTCTGCTCAGGGCTCTTGATAAGGGTACAACAGATCATTATTGGTTTGAGTCGGCAACCATGACAGGACTGATAGAGCACCTTAAGCATTTCCCGATAACTTGTGCTTTGGATTATGACGGTGTTGCAGTAAGCGAGAACGAATTCAGCATTCCATGCGAGGATGCCGAAACACCAATGCCGCTGCTTTACCAGAGTGGTTACCTGACGATAGATACTTACGATGCCAGACTCAGGACTTATACGCTGCATTTCCCTAACCTTGAGGTGCGCAATGGAATGATCAGCGGACTGATGCCGTTGATATTAAGACGTTCCACAGCCGATGGCAACTCCTTGATACGCAAGATGGCAGCCGCCTTATTCGATGGCAAATTGTCCGATGCCCTCACCGCACTTCGCTCCTACATCTCCAAGATACCATACGATGTAATAACAAAGGAAGAATGGGACGACAAGGAAAGTCGAGAATCATTCTATCAGCTTCTTCTTTACATGGCATTCTCCTTGCTCAATTCCACCGTCGATACCGAGGTGAAGAGCATCCTCGGTCGTGCAGATGTAGTGATAAAGACCGACACCCACGTCTTTGTCCTTGAGCTGAAAGTCGATGACAGCGTAGAAAATGCCCTTACACAGATTGACGACAAGGGCTACGCCATACCTTACGAGGCAGAACTCCCGCCATATAAGGGAGGGACGGGGAGGGTCCTTACAAAGTGCGGAGTCTGCATCAGCAGTGAAGCCCGCAACATCACCCATTGGCGCATTGTTGACATTGATGGAAACATCATAGACGAACAGACATTCAGATAACACACTAGTCAACACGAAGGCTACCATAAGAGTTCATATCATTTTATAATTTATAGAACACACCTTATACTATCGCTTCTATCAATGTACGACCATTGAGTTCTACTGGCGGCAGCAAGCCAGACTTCTTTGTCCTGTTGAAGCAGAAACTGAGGAGGTAGCCTTCCTGCAAATCGAAATATTCGAGGTAACGGCAAAGTTGTTCTTCGCCACGCTCGTTGTAAGCGTTGCCTCGCCAGATCTTCAGTTCGACAACATACTCTTTGCCAAGGTAATCGATGACCACGTCCATGCGGTCATGGTCACGTGTCTGCTCCTCGATGTGGTAACTGCCTATGCCGTTGATGACTGGACGCAGATAGGTGAGGAACACTTTGCGAGCATCGTTCTCAATGAACTCGTTGTCATGATCCATCTTGTACGTCTGGTTCATGTGTACGACGAAGCGCTCCAAGAGGAGAGGGAGGTCAAGAATTCCGTCATGGATGAACTGACTCTTGTCGGTCATGCCCTGAATAAAGTCTGCCGAATTCTTGTCCTGTGATATGAAGTATTCGTAAAACCATATTTCAAACATGCGGGATGCAACAGCAAATGCACCATCCTGCTGCTTGACGAAGTTGAACATTAGGGCAAGGTTGGTTGCCTTGTCGTAGTAATTGAATGAGTAGCGGTAGCCATTGAAAAGGATTCCCTTGATGGTACGCTCTAATTCAGGGAACTCGTCCAGCTTCTTTGCAATGTCATCGAACAGAGTACTTCCCTCAGTCAGTATTTTGTTCACCGCTTTCAGCACACCGTCTTTATCCCACGTCCACTGTTCTGCATCGATTATCTGACAGATACGGCTGACAAGGTATGGGTAGCCGGAGGTATAGTCACGAATCATCTGAGCCACAGCCTTCTCGTCAAAGTTGAGTCCATGGTTGGTGAGCTTGTCGAATCCATGGTCAGCCTTGTATTCAGCCAGCATTCCTGCAATGCCTTCAGCCGACAGGCTCATATCGACATCAAATGGAACTGCAATGTTCCAAGGACTATTGTATTGACGCTGTTCGTCTGGACGTATCTTTAGTTTGAGGTTCTTGATATCATAGACACCGGCAAGGATGACACTTTGAAAGGTTGGTTTAACGTCTCTATCAAGATACATTCCACGCAGCAATCCTAAAAACTTAAGAAAAGAAGGATGGTTGCCAGCTTGATCCACCTCATCGATAACAAGAAGTATAGGTTTGGAATTCTGATGGCAGATACTACTAATGAAAAATTCCAAATCGTCAGAGGAGCACTCCGTCTTATGATCTTTCGAATACTCCACTATCATCTCTGCAACAGCAAGATCAAGTCCATCAAGCGGAGTCCACATAAATGAACGGGCAAGAAGACTAATGAACTTTGCATAAAGACGGCTCTCATCTATATAGCAAGCATCTTCCACCGTCTCAAAACTAATGCTGAATATACAGTACTCATCCGAAAGGGTACTGCTGATGGCTTTTAGTGTAGTCGTCTTGCCATACTGTCTGCCTCGATTGATACAGAAATAGTTACCCTTGGCAACCATCTTGCGGATGATTTCCAGGCGGTCGGTGATGTCCACCATATAATGTTCGTTTGGGCGACAAGTCCCCGCTGTATTGAATGCCTTCATATCTGCTTTAGCGAAAAAGTGCTTTGCAACCGATGCCCAACCGAGAGCAATCAAGCTTGCTTAATTGCCGAGGTGCGAACTCACTTGTTAGTCGCGAGGCTCCAAAGGAGCGAGTCCAAAGGATGCGAAGCACAGGGTGGAAGCGACCTTCTGGTCGCAAAGTTATGAAAATAATCTCAAAAACGAGCAAAAAGCCCCTTGAAAACAGTTTTTTTATGAAATTTTATGACTTATGTTATACAAAACGGACATTTTTAGATAAAATGGGGACGGTTCCGTTATCCCCTTCTTCCTTGCTTCTTTCTTGCTTCTTCCTTTTTATCCGTATGGTGATAAGTTCCGAAACCGTCATTTACACTTCATTATGTAAGCAATAATGCGAAATAATCTCTTTTGTTGCTGATTAGTTCCGTGGCGGAAAGAAAAAAGGTTCAGTTGAAAAATACTGGGGGAAAATATCTGCTCGGAGGTGATTATCTAACAAAAACCAAGAAAAAAAGCCATTCAGCTGAATGGCTTTTTCTGAGGAAATCGAAATATTACTCGAAATTCTGGAAGTTGGCATTGATGATTGTATCTACCAACTTGCTGTATTCGCCGTGGTTGTTGTAGAAGTCGAGCATCAGAATGCCGAAGTTGGTATAGTCCTTCTGATCCAGTTCTTCATAGAGCGACTGGTTCATTGGATAGCGTACCCTCTTTGCTCCCATAGCATACTGTTGAGGAGTGTGATGCTGTGGTCCCCAGGAAATGCTGTTGAAAGTGATGTACCAGCGGTTTTCATTATTGTCTTCAAATGCCTCACGCAGACTTGCCATTACGTTTTCAAGTTTCTTTGCGGTCTTGAACTGCTTGTAGTTGTCGGTTACGCGGAAGAAGCCTGAATCGAAATAGCCATTGCGTGTGTAGTTGTGCTTTTTGCCATTCTTGTCTTTAGCTTTTTCGATAAATTGCAGATGCAATCCGTATGGACATTTTTCTTGACGCTTGATAACAAGGATTTTTCCTCTCACCTCACCAAGTGTTGTTGTTGGCTTAAAGTTCTGTACGAAACGATGAGGGTACTTATTGATTATCTGCTGGAAGTTGTCGCGCATCTCCTTGCTCCATTGTCCAGACTCATCGCTGCCTATCATGGCGATGATAAATTCTGATGGGTTGTCTTTGAGGAACTGATCCCATTCTTCCATTGTCTGATGGAAATCTTCGAGACAAATGAAAGTATGACCGAACTTCATATCGTTTTTCAGGCGAATGTCGAAACAGCGGATGCCGTCTTTTGTCTGGTCGATGATTGGGAAGTTTTGTGTATGGGCTGTGAGATAGATTTGTGATTCAGGGATTGTAGATGTTCCTGCATCATGAGTGCCAGGGATTGCCATTTTGCCGATTATCTGATTGTCGGAAATCTTTTTCATCCAGCAATAGTTGCTCTCCTTGAAGTGTGACAGATAGAGGTTCATACCATTATCTGAGTACGATTCTTCAAGATAGAGGCGATAAGGTTTTCCTTCAATCTGCACATTGCCAGAAAGGCTGTAGGTTGAACGGCGGTTCAGGGTCTTGCCACCAATATAGAAGAAGTTCTTGCCATCCTTGCCGTGGCTGATGTAAAAGTCTGGTATTTCGAGTTTCACAGGTTCGCGGTGCCCGAACACCCTTCCGCGCAGATAGAGCACAAGCTTTCCCTTTACAGCATAGTGCAACAGGTCGGGATAGTATTCGCGTGTTGTCTGTGTGCGCAACAGATGTGACTTCCACCAGTTGCCTGTACGGTAGCTCATATCGTGGCCAACTTCAAAGGTAATCGAACCGTCGCGGTCGATTTGCATCACCTTGCCAGCTTTCAGATTATTTTTTGTATCCTGGCCTGGGGTTATGTAGCCATCTTCGAGAGTAAATGTGCCGAAGTTGCCGTCAGGACCTGCAACAAGGTCGCAACCACCGATGTTGAAGTAGAATTTGTCGAGTTTATACTTGGTTTCTTTTTCAACTGAGTTTGTTGTGCCAAAGGCAGCAGAACCTACAGGCACCGACTTGCCCATGTTGCTTTGTGGGTTCAAGTCGCGAACTTCCTGCATGTCGCTTTTGCTCAATGCAGCCTGAACATATTGGTTGCGCATGTTGCCATCGTAGCGATACATTTTTTTCCTACCGAAGCAGTAGCCTACATACAGGCTTGCGTTCCAATAGGTGTTGTCCATCCTTAATTCGCTGGTATTATAGAAGTTATTATTCCATTGTCCTTTAGCACCAACTCTCCAGCGGTCGTAGTTGTAGGTTATTGCAGCACGCAGTTTTGTGTCAAATCCGAAACGGGTTTGCTTGAATTCCTGCGGTCCGAAATTAACTTCCATTGGATTAGAAGGGTCAATATAGGCAGCTGAACCTTGTGACTTGTAATAATCCATTATCATCTTGTTCATGATGTTGTAGCCTTCTTGTGGATTTGCATCTAAGGCTATTGCATCATGTGCAATCGTACCAGGAGTGGTTGTGTTCATGAATTTCAGGGCAGGCATGGCAATTGCCGATGCTGACACCAGCAAACGACGCGACAATACTACATTGAGGGCATAGCCCAACTGCAGGTGAAAGTCGTTTATATTTATTTTATGTGGTATTCTGGTAAGTGAATATGTGGAATAGAGTGCTATTTGATTGCTGATTTCCTTTGGAATAGCCTGACCATTTCCTGTACTAACCTTATACATTTCCATAAGTGCTGTGGCATTGTTTGTGATATTATCGGCTACACCTGGGAAATACTCTTTGTTTTTTTCAAAGAAGTCTTTTGCCACAGTTTGCAGAGCCTTGACATCCTCTTGCTCATAGAAATCAAATTTCATGTGCTGATTAGTATAGCCCAAACCAATGATTGGCGAACCAGCTGTTCTGAGCTGGATGGCTCCGTTGGAATATCCTGCTGGGTTGGAGAACTTCTTATGGTTGGTAAACAAACTAATATCCGCGCCCGTGATGTCGTATGTGATGTATTTTCCAATATCACGGTTTTCAAGGTAATCAGCAAGATTCACCTTGCCTTCATTGCCCATGAATACGCGGAATTTCTGTACTCCAAAATCTCCACCTGTACGACGGCGAATGAGGTCGATGTTGAAAAGCTGTGAGTTGATGCTGAGTGTGAACTCATTACGGCGTTCGGCATGTTGTGAGAACAAGTCCCAAGTGGTACCGAAAGTAATCCATCGATAGCCGAAATAAGGTCCAATCTTGTTTGCAAGTCGTGAAGCAACATGCATTTCATGGCCTTCAGGTGAGGAGTAGTTAAGGTATTCACGCGACAGATTGTCCTGAAGCTGAATTGACCAGTTGTAAAACGCATCAATACAATAAGTGGAATCTTTAGCGCTCCAGTTTTTGATTATCCATCTGATAGGTTTCGGCATTCGTTCGACGAATGACTTTTTAGGTTTTTCTGAATCGCCGTTGTCATTCTGGGCACTAACATTCAAAGAAATAGTCATCATAAAGATGAACAATACGTAAAATAATTTTTTCATTTTTTTCGATTTTTCGATTATTTGGTTTTTCGGTTTTCTCTCAAATACCTATATTGTGATTTCTCCTGAGCCGTAGCATCGGTGGTTGTCTTCATCGTACAGGACGCAGAACTGACCTGGTGCTACACCATGTATGGGCTTGTCGGACAGGATGTTGTATGTTCCATCTTCTTCATTGGCAGGCAGAAGTCTGCCGATAGTGAATACAGGAGTGTGCCTGATTTTGAAGCTGATGCGTTCGGGCAGTTCGGCATCAGTGAGCAAGTGCAGGTCTTTTATAGCAAATTCACTCTTGTATGCTGTTTCTGGGTCATAGCCTTTGCTGACGTAGAGAATGTTGTTTGTCATGTCTTTTTTTACAGCAAACCATGGCCCTTCGCCAAAGCCGAGTCCTTTACGTTGTCCGATGGTATGAAACCACAGTCCTTTGTGCTGTCCTATACGGCGGCCAGTTTCAAGTTCAATCACATCACCAGGGTTTTCACCAAGATAGCGGCGAATGTAATCGTTGTAGTTGATTTTTCCCAAAAAGCAGATGCCTTGAGAATCCTTACGTTTTGCATTGACGAGATGCTCCTTTTCAGCAATTTCACGTATTTGGGTTTTCATCATCCCACCAATAGGAAAAATGGCTTTCTTGAGTTGCCAAGGCTCAATCTGGCAAAGAAAATCTGTCTGGTCTTTTACAGGGTCGGGACTTGTGCAGAGCCATTTTCTGCCATTTTCATCTGTTTCGGTCTGTGCATAGTGCCCAGTAGCGATAACATCGTATTCATTACCCTTTTTTGTGTCGAAGGCACCGAATTTTATCAGTCGGTTGCACATCACGTCAGGATTAGGAGTCAGTCCGTTGCGAACTTTTTCCATTGTGTAGGCTGTAACCTGATTCCAATATTCCTGATGGCAGTCAATAATTTCAAGATTCAATCCGTAGCGGTTGGCAACGGCTGTAGCCATTTCCACATCCTCTTCTGAGGAGCAATCCCATTCCTGTTCTTCTTCTGGACCGATTTTTATGTAGAAGCAATCAGGCTTCAAGCCCTGCCTTACCAGTTCGTAAACCACCACACTACTGTCAACGCCACCTGAGAGCAGCAATGCTATTTTCTTGTCTTGCAAATCATTCACGTTGCAAAAATAATAAAAGAGGTTAGAGGTTAGAGGTTAGAGGTTAGAGAATTTCGTTTTTTTATTAAAAAAACTTAAAACCCATAACCCACAACCCATAACCCACAACCTTTTCCTTATCTTTGCGGCAAAGTTGCGTAATCATGAACGACAGCATTGTTATTATTCCTACTTATAATGAGAAGGAAAACATCGAGAAGATTATCCGCGCAGTATTTGGTCTGCAGAAAGGTTTCGACATCCTTGTGATTGATGATGGCAGTCCTGATGGTACTGCGAGTATTGTCAAAGGACTTATTGAGAATGAGTTTCCTGACAGGCTTTTTATTCTTGAGCGAAGTGGTAAACTTGGCTTAGGCACAGCTTACATAAAAGGCTTCAAGTGGGCTTTGGAAAGAAGTTATGAGTACATCTTTGAAATGGATGCCGATTTCAGCCACAATCCTGATGACCTGCCTCGCCTCTACTCTGCTTGTGCTGAACAGGGAGGACATGTGTCGATAGGTTCACGTTATGTCACAGGTGTGAATGTGGTGAACTGGCCTATGAGTAGAGTGCTCATGAGCTATTTTGCATCCAAGTATGTGAAGTTTATCACAAGTATTCCTGTACACGACACAACAGCAGGCTTTGTTTGCTATCGCAGAAAAGTGCTCGAAAGCATTAATTTAGACAAGATAAGATTCAAAGGCTATGCTTTCCAAATAGAAATGAAATACACAGCTTACAAGAAAGGTTTTGCTATCAAGGAGGTGCCTGTGGTTTTCGTGAATCGCCGTGAAGGTACTTCAAAGATGAGTGGCGGAATCTTTTCCGAAGCTTTATTTGGGGTAATCCGTTTAAGGTTGGGAATTTAAATTAGGAAAATTAGGAGCCTACCCCCAACCCCTCCCAAAGGGAACCGACGACAAATCGAGAGCAGAAGGAAAGCTTACTTTCATTATGCCGAGATGCGAAGGAGGAAGACGGTAGTCAAGGGCTTAAAGTCTCTCCCTTTGGGGGAGATTTAGAGGAGGCTTTACATGGTGCATTATGCATTGTAAATATAAAATGAAGAATTTGAAAGTTTTATTAGGTTTGGTATTGGTAGCAGTGGTTCTTGTGCTGGCATATACGAAAGGTTATATTGCCAATTCTGCCACGTATTTGAAGGCAGGAGCCGATTCTGTAGTAATCGGCAAGAAAGGTGGAATCATGAAAATAGCTATTGATACCGACGCACGCCGCTGGACGGTAAAGCGTAAGCCAGAATGGCTGAAAGCAATGCGGGATGGCGATACGCTAATTGTTGAGTTCGGCCATACCATCGGCAAGACAAACATAACTGATACAATCATACTTGAGGCATCTGACCAAAAGCTTTCTTTGCCTGTTAAGCAATATGCTCGTGCAACGATGCTTCGCTTTGCGAAGGACACATTATATTTCAAGCAGTCGGGCGGCAGTCAGAAGGTAGGATTTGAGACCGATGGAGAAAAACTCAAAATTATGCCAGACCAATTTGCCGATGTGACATTGGCAGATGGAACTGTTACATTGAATGTTGCGGCTAACGAAAGTTATGCCGAACGGATTAGTTATATAACCCTGCACAGCGACCAGCTTGTACGTAGGCTTTATTATCGCCAGCCTGGTACGGGCGTTCGCCAGAAAGTAGTCCGCAAAGTCAATGTCGAACCTTGTTCGGAGTGTGGAGGATTAGGAAAACTCCTTACGGAAGTAGATATTATGACAGGCGAGCGTACCTACAAGACCTGTACCGTATGCCACGGCACAGGCAGGAAATAACTTTGTTTTTAATTGACAATTGACAATTGATAATTGATAATTATGAATTTTTAATCCAAAACGGTCATTAGTTACTCTGCGGTTTGTCTTTTGTTAATTGTTGCATAACTACTGCACAACTTGCATCACCAGTTATCGACATTACAGTACGTCCCATATCAACGATACGGTCGATTCCTGCAGCTACAGCAACACACTCAAGTGGAATGCCAGCTGATGCAAAAACCATAGCCATAAGAGCCAATGAACCACCAGGAATGCCTGGTGTGCCTATCGAAGCAATAGTTGCCGAGGTGGCTATCGCAATGTATTGTGACATAGTCAGGTCAATGCCACAACAGGTCGCCATGAAGACGCTTGTGACACCAAGGTAGATTGCTACACCATCCATATTTATTGTAGCACCAAGTGACAGGACAAAATTGCCGATGTCTTTCTTTACCCCTAATTTTTCGGTACATTTCATTGTGTAAGGCAATGTGGCAACACTGGAGTCGCTTGAAAATGCAAAAAGCATGGCAGGAACCATTTCTTTGAAGAAGGTCAAAGGTTTCTTTTTGCCTAAAGCCCACACACATGGTGCATAGACGATAAAGGCATGGAGCACGAAACAGAAATATGCAATACCGATAAGAACAGCGTATGAACCAAGGACTTCAGGACCATTTTTAGCAACAACAGGTGTCAGCATACAGAACACTCCAATAGGAGCAATTGCCATAATGTAGGATAGAATCTTTGTGACGATTTCATTCATACTGAGACACAACTCACGTACTGGCTTACCTTTGTCGCCAACGTGGACTATGGCAAAGCCAAAGAACAATGCAATGACAATGACTTGCATCATAGAGGTGGATAAAATCGGTTCTACGATATTCTTTGGGAAGAAATCAAGAATTTGGTCCATGATGGTAAGGCTTGGTGCTTCCACAGCTTCCAGTCCCTCAAGATTGATTACAGGGAAATAAGAACTCAGAAATGTTGCAACAACAAGTCCTAAGATTATTGCTCCGATTGTGGTTAGAGTGAAGTAGATTAAAGCTTTGACTCCAAGGCGTCCAACTTTCTTTACATCTTTCATTGACAATACACCTGCCATGATGGATAGAATGACGAGAGGTACGACAATGAATTTGAGTAGATTAAGAAAAATTGTACCGAAAGGTTCAATATATTTGTCGGCAAAATCTACGTTATTCTGCAAGAAATAGCCAACAATCACAGAGAGAATCAGTGCAAGAAAAATTTGTAAGGTAATAGAAACTTTTTTCATAATTGGTTGTCGTTATCGTTATCGTTTTCGTTTTATCTTCTGTGCTACAAGGATGCTCAGTTCATAAAGCAGATACATAGGCACAGTGACGAGTATGAGTGTCATAACGTCGGGTGGAGTGATGATGGCACTTACAATTGCTATTACAATCAATGCGTGACGGCGGTATCTGCTCAAAATTTCTGGTGTGACAACGCCCATTTTTGCAAGGAAAAAGATGATTACAGGCAATTGGAACACCAACCCCATGAGTAGTGTTAATGTGGTGAAGGTTTCGATGTAGGAATCAATTGTGATTGTGCTTTTCACCGCGTCAGCCACCTGATAGGTGCCGAGAAAACGTACTGCAATCGGAAACAGCAGGAAATAAGTGATAAGCACTCCTACAAGAAACAGCAGATAGACAGCTGTGACTATTCGGGTGGAATATCGGCGTTCGTTGTCGTATAGGGCAGGGGAGATGAACCTGAAAAGTTCGTAGCATATATAAGGTGATGCCGCCAACAATGCCAGGTAGGCTGATGCCGTGATGTGCATCATAAACTGGGAAGATAGGTTGGTGGCAATAAGGTTGATTGTGTAGTCCTGAAGATGGAAATCTGCACCAAACAGAGCTGCAAACGATTCTATCCATTTGTAAGTAATAAAATCAGGATGGCTTGGAGCAAGTAAAAGCGAAAAAGTGATATCCTTGAAGCAGAATATCACTATCATGAGAAGCACTATTACACAAATAATGCGAAAAAGCATTTTTCGCAAGACTTCTACATGTCCACCGAAAGAGAGATTATCAGATTCCAATCTGGATTTTATTTGATTTTGGCTGATTATATTTACGGTTTTGCGGTTCTTACAACCTTACAACCTTACAACCTTATAACCTAAAATCGTTATTTCTCTTTGTCGTCCGTTTCTTTGTTGTAATCTACAGGGTCTTTCATGCCCTTCTTGAAACTCTGAACCCCCTGGCCGAGTCCTTTCATGAGTTCAGGCAGTTTCTTCCCGCCAAAGAGCAGCAGGATAAGCAGGGCAATGATAATAATCTCTGTTGTGCCGATAAATAGTAGTATGTTCATAATCAAAATCCTCCACCTTGGAATTGTTCCATCATCTTTTTCATGTCATCTGCATAGATTTTGTATTGTTCTTCTGTAAGAACTTCTTTGAAGAACTTGTCCTGTGCTTCCTGATGTTTGCGGAAACCATCCATGCTGAAACCACCTTGCATAGAAGCCATCAGTTCCTTTGTGCTCTTTACAAGAAATTCTGTAATCTTACGATTCTGAGCCGTGTCGGTCTTACAGATTTCAGAAATGTGTTGTGCTTGGAACTTAGCCATGTCTTCAGGGTTGAACTGACCAAAATCTTGAGCAAATGCTCCTGATGTCATTACGAGGGCGATGATTGCCATTAAAAACTTTTTCATAAGAATATAATTTAAATGTTAATAAATGATAGGTTGTATCTTGCAGATTTGCATCTGTTTTTGTGTGACGTATTATCAATGTAAAAGTTTAATAAGAGAGTATGCTTTTTTTTATTTTATTAAAAAACGAAAAAAAATATGATTTATTATTCAAAAAATGTATAACTTTGCAGTCTGGTATTATTTGAATAAAAAATTATTATGAAAAAGAGAACAATATTTGTAAATGTAGCATTTATGGCCTTGGCATGTTGCAATGCATCATTATGCCAAGCACAAAACAAAGTGGTAAAACCAGGCATTCAAGCACCACAGGCTAATCCAGGACAAAGGAATTTCGGTGGAATGATTGATTCAAATCCGAACAATAAGAAGAAACCTGCTCCACGTCCTCGTTTCACTATGCCACAAGTTAAGGAAACAGCATTTCAGGACTTGTCGATGAGCGACCCATTTGTCTTTGCTGACAAGGAAACAAAAACTTATTACCTGACAAGTTCAGGAGGTTTTATGTACAAAAGTAAAGATTTAAAGACATGGACAGGACCTTATAATGTGGTTGATATCAGCGGTCTCTGGCTTGAAAAGGCTGGTTTCTGTGCGGCAGCAGAAATTCATAAGATAGGGAAGAAATACTACTATTTCGGAACTTGGAGCGACCACAGCGACCTTATTCAGTATGTCCCACGTCGCTATAATGTGCCTCACAACCAGACTTATATTCTTGCATCGGACAATATTATGGGACCATACAAGTCGGTTGCCATTACCCCTGGCTATGATTATCAGCCACGCGATTGGGACTGCATAGATGGCACTTATTATGAGGAAGACGGGCATCATTACATGGTATTTGTGCATGAGTGGACTCAACTTATCGATGGCACAATGGATTACATCGAACTTGCTCCAGACCTTACACGTACTATTTCAGAACATCCAGTCACTATGTTCCGAGCAACAGAAGCTCCATGGTCGCTTGAGATGAACAGCATCGGTGAAGCTACCTTCGGATTGAAAATGCCAGGGTGGGTTACAGACGGTCCTCAACTATTTCGTACTCAGACAGGCAAATTAGGTATGCTATGGTCAACATGGGGCGCACAACGCTATCTGCAAGGAATATGCTATTCTGAATCAGGAAAAATCACTGGTCCATGGATACAAGAACCAGAGCCATTCCTTGCAAATAACTCTGGTCATGGTATGCTGTTCCGTGACTTTGACGGAAAACTACTCTATATTGTTCATCATGCCGAAGGCAATGGTCCTCGCAAGCCGCAGTTATGGAATGTTGATGACTCTGGCGACAAACTCAGACTTCTTGACAGGATAATGTAGCTTACAAAATAATTAAGAGTACGGAAGTTTATTAATCAATCACTGAGGTGGCTACGTTGAAAAGAATCTTGGCACACAAAAGAATGGATTTGAGAGTCCTCATTACTAAACCAAAGAACTCAATCGTTTTAACATCAAGAATTTGTACTTTTTATACCAATTGATAATTGCCGATTACAGTTAGTACTTCTGTAATGGTGTTCACATGTAATTTCTTGAAGATTCGCATACTATGGTTTTTGACTGTATTTGTTGAGATATACAGGCTTTGAGCAATTTCTTCATTGATCATTCCCATTCTTGCGCGATGCAAGGTGGCTTTTTCAACAAGACTTAGAGTAACACCGAGATCATATTCAAGATAATGTTTCTCTTCAAAATCAAAGCGAAACCTTTTACCAGAAGTTGTTATGATAGAGCTTTCAATCTCCTTTTTGTTGGAATAGTTAATAGTAAAAATACCCACTTTCGTGATTCCATCGTCTTTGAATGTAGCATGGTTTAAGAAGAGGAAATTTACTCATAAGCATTTTTAACTGTTTTCGTTTGCGTTTTTATGCTTTTTTAGTGCAAAATGTGGGTTAATCTGGATTATTACTGTATGGTAATGCATGCAACGAAGTGCAGACATCATACCATTAGAAGTATTTTGCTTTTATTGCATAAACGGGAGGGCGTGTAAGTTAGTGGTTGACTTGTTGAGATGCTACCGCTTCTACTTTGTAGCCTGTGTTTTGCAGTCCTTTCAGAACCCCACGCTCACCACCAAGATGAGCCGCACCTACGACAAAGAGTGTTGATTCTTTCTTCATTATTCCTGGCATCAACTTAATCCAGTTGGCATTGCGATTGTAGAGAATCTTGTCCAAATCCTCTGGCTTGGGGTCGCATTCATTACCCATCTTTTCTATAGTCAGTTCGTAGAGTTCCTCTGCTTTTTGTTCGTAATACAACTTTACCATACGGTTGTATAGTTCATCGTTATATGGTTCATTGTCTATGCCACACATCAGGCTTTTTATCTGTTCATCCATAGGGGTGTCAAAAAGCACTTTGGCCTGGAACGAGATGGTTTCCAGGCCAAGAGTCTTCTTTCCTGCCTTATGAACTTCATTTTGTATGTATGAATCGATGGCATTCTGTGGGTTGAACGACTTGCCTTCTTTGCGCATTTGGAGGATGCACTTTGTCAGTTTGAGTGCCTGTGCAAGAGCGGCTGGTGTGTAACTCCCCAATTGGGCATAGAGCATCTGATTGCTCAGATTCATTCCGAAAATCTTTTTGACGAAGGTGTCAACCTTTTCAAATTGTTGTTTGGTTAATACGTCACGCAGAGTCTTTCCATCGGATAAATGGCTTTTCTGATTCAATACGGCTATACTGTCGGGTGTGAAGGTGCTGCTTACAAATTCCAATTCTCCACATACCTGCCCCACGCTGTTCATAGCCTCACGGCAACCAGGGATTTTATCCACAAACGTTCCGTCTGCCAGATGGAAGGTTCCAACGATGTAACTATCTCTCTGCAAACCATTGCCAGAAATACGATACAGCAGTTGAGCCTTTGTCGGCATAGCCATTGTGACAAGAACAACAACAAGAATAAAAAAATTTTTTTTCATAATCGAACAGCCGTATAATCGAATTGCATTTACCAAACGTTTACTCTGTCTTCTTTTGGAATATACATCTTATCGCCTGGCTTGATGCCGAATGCTTCATACCATGCGTCGATTTGTGGCAGAGCACCATTTACGCGCCATTCTCCGAGTGAGTGAGGGTCCATCGTTGTCAACTGACGTATGTTTTCTTCTGTGATGTTCTGTGCCCATACGCTTGCGTATGCAAGGAAGAATCGCTGGTCGGCTGTCAGACCATTCTTGACTGGCAGAGGGTTGTCTTTTGTAGCATTCTTGAAAGCAAGGTAAGCAATCTTCAAACCACCGTGGTCGGCAATATTTTCGCCTTGTGTGAGTGTGCCGTTGGCATGCAGTCCAGGGAGGACTTCAATCTTGTCGAAAAATTCCACCATCTTCTGGGTTCTTTCCTTGAATTTTGCCTTGTCGCTCTCTGCCCACCAGTTGTTGAAGTTGCCATTCTTATCGAACTGTGAACCTTGGTCGTCGAATCCATGAGTCATCTCGTGGCCTATTACCACACCAATTGCACCATAGTTGAAAGCATCGTCAGCACTCATGTCGAAGAATGGGTATTGCAGAATACCAGCAGGGAAACAGATTTCGTTTGTTGTAGGATTGTAGTAAGCGTTTACAGTCTGTGGAGTCATGTGCCATTCGTCACGGTCAACAGGCTTTTTGTATTTTTCTTCTACTTCCTTTTGGCATACCCACTTTGCAATAACCTTGTTCAGTTCGTAGCGGGTCAGGGTAGGGTCTATGTTGAGTTTGCTGTAGTCTTTCCACTTGTCAGGATAGCCAATCTTTACGTAGAAGGCATTCAGTTTGTCCTTTGCCACTTTCTTAGTCTCTTCGCTCATCCAGTCTTGCTGGTCGATGCGCTGTCCGAGAGCAATCTGCAAATTCTTGACAAGTTGCTTCATACGAGCCTTGTTTTCTGCAGGGAAATATTTCTGTACGTACATTTGTCCTACAGCCTCGCCCAATGTGTTGCATGCTGATACGGCACGTTTCCAGCGTGGCTGAATTTCCTGCTTGCCTGACATCTGGCGACCGAAGAAATCGAAATATTCAGCATAGACAACGTCACCAAGTACAGAAGATGAGTTTGAAAGAACTTTCCATTGCATCCAGTCCTTGAGCTGGCGCACAGGGATGGTGTTGAGAATCTCAATATCGTTCTTGATTGCTTCTGGCTGACCAACATCGATGAAATCAACGTCGGTTATAAAGTTGTTGGCAAAATATTCTTCCCAAGGGAAACCTGCATAATCTTTTTGCAAATCAGCAAACGACATTTTGTGGTAGTTTGTAGCAGGGTCGCGCAACTCTGTGCGTGTCTTGTTTTTTTCTGCTACTTTGTTTTCTATAGCCATTACTGATTCCATTTTTCTGGTGGCTGTCTTTTCGTCGTCGCCAACCAGTTTGAACATGTTTACGATATGCTTTTTGAAGCCTTCGCGGATTTTCTTTGTTGCTTCATCGTCTTTGGTGTAATAGTCTTTATTGCCGAGTGTAAGTCCGCCCTGTCCAATACTGAGAAGGTTCATCTTGGAGTTCATCATGTCAGCACCGATGCCCACACCAAAGATGAATCCCAGACCATCGGCATCGTTTTTCATAAACAGGCTGATGAGCTCTTTGCGGTCTTTGGTTTTTTCAATAGCTTTCAAATCTTTCAACACAGGCTTCACACCGTCTTTGTTCTGACGTGCAGAGTCCATAACCATATTGTAGAGGTCGGCAATCTTTTGTGCCACGCTACCTTTTTCGTGCTTGCCTGCAGCCAGTTCAAGGATAAGTTCCCTTTGCTGTTCGCGGTTTTGTTCTGCTATGGCATCAAAACTGCCGAAACGAGAATATTCTGGTTTCAGCGGATTGGCCTTACGCCAGCCACCGCAGGCATATTCATAAAAATCATTACCAGGATTCACCTGAGGGTTCATATTGTCTAAATGCAGTCCAATACTTTTATCCTGTGACATTGCGCAATTTGTCATACCAATAGCCATAACTAACATTATAATCTTTTTCATAACTTTTTGTTTTTTAGTGCTTCTGCTAATTTGTGTTCTATTTCTTCAGCCAGTTCAGGATTATCTGCAAGGACTTTCTTCACAGCATCGTGTCCTTGTGCCAATTGCTGGCCATCATAGCTGAACCAACTGCCACTCTTTTTAATGATTCCATACTCAGTACCGAGGTCTATCAGTTCACCAATCTTTGAAATGCCTTCACCGAAAGCAATTTCAAATTCGGCTTTGCGGAATGGAGGCGCAACCTTGTTCTTCACTACTTTTACTTTTACCCGATTGCCAATGACATCATCGCCATCCTTGATGGAAGTAACCTTGCGAATATCTAATCTCACGCTGGCGTAGAATTTCAGAGCATTACCTCCTGTTGTGGTTTCTGGATTGCCAAACATTACACCAATTTTTTCTCTCAACTGGTTGATGAATATGCAGGTTGTATTTGTCTTAGCAATCGTGGCTGTTAGTTTTCTCAAAGCTTGCGACATCAGTCTCGCCTGGAGACCGACTTTGTTTTCTCCCATGTCGCCTTCTATCTCAGCCTTTGGAGTGAGGGCAGCCACAGAGTCGATAACCACAATGTCGATAGCAGATGAGCGGATCAACTGGTCGGCAATGTCGAGAGCCTGTTCACCATTGTCGGGTTGTGAAATCCACAGATTAGAGGTGTCAACACCAAGTTTTTCTGCATAGAAACGATCGAAAGCATGTTCTGCATCAATGTAGGCTGCAATTCCGCCTGCTTTTTGCGAATTAGCCACAGCGTGCAAGGCAAGTGTGGTTTTACCAGAACTTTCAGGACCGTAGATTTCTATTATGCGTCCTTTAGGATAACCACCTACACCAAGGGCAGCATCAAGTCCAATACTTCCAGTAGGGATTACTTCAACATCCTCTACTTTGTCGTCGCCTAATTTCATTATCGAACTGTCGCCAAAACTCTTGTGAATCTTAGCCATTGCAGCTTCAAGAGCCTTCAGCTTGCCTTCAGCTGTATCAGTTGCGATTTTTACTTCTTCTTTTTTAGTTGCCATAAATATTTCGGTTAATTAAATTTTCGTTTTGCAAAGGTAAGAAAAAACTTTGTTTTTTAATTGATAATTGACAATTGATAATTGATAATTATGATTTTTTAACCAGAATCGGTCATTACACGTTCTGCAATGTTCATTGGCGGAATTTCCGTTTGCAGGATAAAAACAAGCTTTTGTCAACCTTTTCGCAACCTCATAACTACCATTTACTCACATTTTACTCACACAGACTACACTCTATGGCTACACTATAGAAGTGAGTAAATAGTGAGTAAATAGTGAGTAAAAGGGTTACATAAGGTAACGATAAGGTAGAGAGCAAGAGTTGTTGACGCTTGTATCCAGACAAAACTTGAAATAAATCTGCAATTTTGCCAAAAATTTTTTTGTAGTACATAAAATTTTATTACCTTTGCACCCGAATATAAAATTTATAAATTATGAAATTATCGAAACATTTATTTAGGGATTGTCGCAAATTAAGCGAAATAAACCTAACGATTTGATTGCCATTGTCATAAAGTTTTTGTATCTTTGCATAGAATAATGAAAAATCCCCCAAACTGCTTTGCAAGGCTTGTTTTGGGGGAAACGAAAA
>JAZLKO010000094.1:0-22431 GCA_045597685.1 Prevotella sp. | reverse complement strand
TGTCATCGGTAAGTTCAAAACTTTCAGTAACAACCTCCAATGCTCATAATTATACCTTCCAAGGGTTGACAGCCGGAGTGGCATACAACCTTATGCTGACCAACCGTTACGGACAGACCATAACCCAGAAGGATGGCATATTGATAGCAGAGGGCGAAAATAGCATAACACTGTCTGACCTGATGCAACTATGCAATGTAGAGGCTACCGTAACTGCTCTGGACAATAACAATCTGACAGACAAGGTACGTATTGCTTGGTTCATGCAGGATGGCACACCTGTGTCGGATGACAGTTCCATAAAGGGCTTGGCGAGCGGAACTAAACTGCGTTGCGATGTGTCACTCGGAGATTCTCTCGGCTGTATCTACCGTGAAGTGAAGGGACAGGAATACCAGTTGGCAGAAGGAAACAACAAATTCAACATCGGTCTTGTTCCCATAGAAAAATCAACGATGACCGGCAAGGTGCTGGCAGACAATGGAAATAGTGTCGTATATGCAACTGTATCCGTTACGGAATGGCTGAATGGCAGATACGGCAAGACCCTGTCAGTTCGTACGGACTCCAAGGGAACATTTGCCTTGGATTGTCATCAGGACAGTCTGCATGTCACGATAGCTTCTGATGGCTATCTTGATTGTGTCGTAGATACCGTATGTGCATCCTCAGTGATAGACTTGGGTACACTGCACCTGAAGGAAATCACGGGAATTGTTGTCACTCCAAAACTGAACTACAAAAATGCAACGGAAGAGGGTGCAACGGAAGATGCTGGTTTCTATAGCGATGTGGATAATATGGATTACTCTGTAAGGAATCTGACAACGAATGGAACCCTCAACGACGTTAAAGTGCAGTCTGGAACGATTATCGTCAAGAGTGGTGCCAATGTCGGTGACAAGCTTTCCGTGCGCATCCATAGTCGCAAGGGTGATTTCGAGGATGTCACGTCAGAAACGGTTGTTGCTGAGGATGAAACGGCAGAAGTCGTATTCAATATCGTGGAAAAGGGTAGTCTGAAGGCCTCATACGAATTTAGTGGCAACAATGAGGACATAGCCATGCTCTATAATGTAGATGGCGTACTCGTCAGCCGTGAGTTCTATAGCGGAAACAGTTGCACTTTCTCACATCTTTCTGACGGACATTACACTTTGCTCTCGATGGGTAAGATGCTGATGATGGATGCTATTCTCAACCTGTCTGACCTTAGTGCTGTCGGCCTGAAAGAAGGGACGGATTATGTACTTTCAAATGTAGAAATCAAGGCAGGGGAGATTACCGTTATAAACAATGAGAATATCCCGAAGATAGACGAAACTCTGTTCTATTACACAGGTACGAATACATCATTCTCTGCGAATAAGAGCAGTGTAGTTGTAGGCAATTACATCACTCTCACAGGACGCCTTGACTTCAAGGAAGAGTATGCTGACGATGTAGATGACCTCTCGCTTGTTGTTGACTTGCCAGATGGAATGGAATATGTGCAGGGGTCGGCAATCATTGGAACAACTTTGGCACCATGTAGCGTTGACGGCAAACGTCTGACCATTTCTTTGAATAGAAGCAACTATCAGGAGAGAATCAGATTCTGTGTGGTTCCAACTAAGGGCGGTACGATGATGCCGTCGGCATACGTGGCATTCTCCTTGGATGATGAAATTCTGCAACCGATAGGGTCTGCGACTGTAACGGCTAAGGACATGAGTATTTCTGTACCAAGTACAGTTGCCAAGCCAGAGGTTACCGTCAGTGGTGTTGCTGTGCCATACAGCCAAGTGACCGTCTATGACGGAACGACTCTCATAGGACAGGTAGCTGCCAAGGCCGATGGTAACTGGATGGTAAAGGGTGAGTTTATTGAGCCATATAATCTTTCGACCCACTCTGTCTATGCAAATGTAGTTACTCCACAGGAAATATCCATGAATACGGAAGTTGTCAACGTGCTCTATGACAAGAATGCCATCGAGGTGAAGACTGTAACGATGATTAATACCGCTCACCCTGCCGGCAACTTAAATTTGTGCGAATATAAGACGGTATTCGACTTCCAGAACCCATCACAGGAATCACCAGTCTATTGGTACTGGCCAAGCTATCCTGACTTTACTTTCATGATTGATTTCACGAATAATGATACGACGATGATTGATAATGTTGTATTATATGTTTATACATCGGATGGAAAAAGTATAGATCTGGTACCTACATATAACGAAAAAATAGATAGATATGTTGCTTCTGCAAAATTTTATTCAGGAGCATTACCTATTAACGTCAATACATCTTTTAGTTTAATAATAAGGAGAAAACCAGAAATTTCAAATACTTTTACTGAGGAGGTTGCCATATTAGATGAAATGCATGATGAAGCTATTAACAATGCTGAAAAATTGGCCGACTACTTACAATTATCTATGGTTCTTGACGAAGATAGTACTTCTATTTTTGAAATTATAACGCCTGATAAGGGTAAAATTGGGACATATAAAATCGAAGTACTAAATTATCAAGCAATTCTTAGTCGAACAAAAAGTGAACAATTTGATTTCGAAAAGACAGATTTAGGATACAGGTACACTTTATTAGAATCTTTCGATGGCATTGAAAGGCTCATTTTGCTGGATACAGGTGAAAAAATAGCATATGCATTTTCTGTTACTGATGTAGATAGTGGTATTTCCCGTTTTACTCGAGCTCTGAAAGCTAAAACCTTTTCTCGCCAAAGTATAAAACTGCTCAAAGAATATTTCAAAAGTGGTGATTGGGTAGGACATGGAAATACAATCAAATCTATATTGGCGGATCAATTAGGATTAAATAAGTACACCTCTATCCCTTGTTTTAATCAGTATGTTGATATAATGGATTCGTATATGTCCGAGTTGGAATCTATGGAGAAGATTTTAACAGATGCGTTAACGGCCAAATGTGAGGATAATTCTTATCGTCTCTCTGAAGATAAGATGTCAATGTACTCACAGCAAATAATGAATTTTGACTCAAATATTGGACTTCTCTATAATACATTCGTGTCATATACTGATTTATATAAAGCAAAAGTTAAAACAGCCGCAGCGATTGATATTTTAATGGCATTGACATCATTAGGGATTGGGGAAATAGTAGGATCGGGACGTATTTTAAAAAATTCCAAGAATGCCAAATATTTCAAATATTTGATTTCTAATCCTACAATCAGATCATGGTTAAGTAATTCTTTAGGTATCGTTTTTGAAGAGGTCTTAAACGCTACTTCAAGTATAATAGCCCCTGAAGAAGGTGATTTTGAAGGTACCGAAAATAGTATGAATGAGTGGATGGTTGAACAAAGGAACAACTTCGGAATATTATATAAGACTATATTGGCAAATATCAAAAATGACTATAAAGATTGTATTCCAAAAAGAGAGTCAGAGACTCCAACTCCAAAAAACCTTCCAGATGCCCAATTCGTTCTTGACCCTTCGGGCTATGTTTACGAGGCCGTAACTTCCAACCGTCTTGAAGGTGTGACTGCTACCATCTATCAGAAAGTGACGACAGAAGATATGTATGGCGACAAGCATGAAAACATCGTCAAGTGGGATGCTGAATCATATTCACAGCGGAACCCTGTCAAGACTGATGCCAACGGCTTGTATTCCTGGGATGTGCCTGACGGACTCTGGCAGGTGAAGTTCGAGAAGGACGGATACGAAACCGTCTATAGCGACTGGTTGCCTGTTCCTCCTCCACAGCTTGACATCAACGTGCCGATGTTCCAGAGCGTCCAGCCGGAAGTGACAGAAGCACGTGGCTTTGAAAGTGGTGTTGACTTCACATTCAGCAAGTATATGCGACCGGCAACATTTGCTGAAGGAAGTGTGACATTAAGCCGTGACGGCAAACCTGTTAGCGGACAACTGAAGATGCTTAATGTTGAGAAAGAGCCTTTAGACGGAGTGGAATATGCTTCGCACATAAAGTTCGTCCCTGACCAGTCATTGAACGTAGGCGATGAGGTAACACTCACAATATCACATGACGTGAAGAGTTATTGCGGTGTGATTATGGAGAAAGACTATACAGCGACATTAGTGATTCAGCCGGAAATCAAGGAGATTGCAGTTGACTCTGTTGTCAATGTCGGTTATGGAAGCAATTCAGAAATCGAAGTGGCAGTACTGCCTACAGATGCTGCAAAGGGCAAGATTCTCAGATTACAGAATGGAACTCCTTCTATTCTTGCAACAGATGCAACGGAATTGACACTTGATGCTAATGGAAAAACGAAAATTCCAGTCAGCGGTGCATTACCTGGAACTGGTGCATTAATACTGTCGGTTGAAAACAGCGATGTGACAGCTAACGTCAAGGTGAATGTGACTCTTACATCAGCCGATACGCCTGCACCGAAAGCCTCAATACCTTCAGGAAGTATGGTGGCAATCGGAACTCTCGTCACTCTTTCATGTGAAACAGAAGGTGCAACCATATATTATACTCTTGACGGTTCGTGCCCTTGCAATGAGACTACGAGACTGAAATATGTGCAGCCAATCGAAATCAACGATGACGTTCTTATCAAAGCTATTGCAGTATCTCCTGACATGTATGAAAGTGAGATTGCAGAGTTTAAATACATGGTTAAATTCAATGTAAGAATAAAGGATAAGAATGATTCTGTAGAAAATATGGATTTGGCTTCGGGTGATGACCTTTGCTTGAATGACGATGCTGATGACAATATCAAGAGTATTAAGATTGTAGAAGAAATAACAGGTGTTGACGTAAAATACACACGTAATTTCGCAAATGCAAATGTATGGCAGGCTTGGTATGTGCCATTTGATGTATCGCTTGAGGATATGAAAGTTGCAGGATATGAAGTTGCACAAATTCATGCTGTGTTGCTTGACGCTAATGGCGGTGCTGCAATTGCTTTCCTTAAACTTAATGATGGTATTGTAAGAGCAAATACTCCATACGTAGTCCGTTCGAAAACAAGCGGTGATGTCGTTCTCAACACTACCACTGACTTGCAGCCTACACATGAAACAAGTTTCGGAATAACATCTACATACGACACATATAACTTTGGTGGTGTATATGAGCGTATGGTTGGCAACAAGTGGTATGCATTAAATAAAGTTGGTCAGTTCCAACTTATGGGCGAAGGAGTCTATCTGCGTCCATTCCGCTTTTGGATGACAATAAATCCTTATGGTGATGATTCTTCTCAGTCAGCCAGTGCAAATTCAAAAATGGATATTGTAGTAATTGAAGATGGTGAGACTACAGGAATAGAAAGCCTCACCCCAATCTGCTCCGAAGGAAAGGGAGCTATCTACAACCTTAATGGGCAAAGGATTGAAAGTCTTCGAAGTGGCCAGATTTATATCATGAATGGCAAGAAGTATATTGCAAAATAGTTGGATTATGAAAAAGTTATATGAAAACCCCAAAGTGCGGGTAATGAATGTAAGGACAAACAAAATGCTTGCCAGCTCGTGGGATAAGGAAGATACAAGCGGCATAAATCCTAATCCTGGTGGCCAAGGTAGTTTTGGCTCGAAAGAAGAAGATTATTATTTTGGCTGGTAGTTGAGAAAAACTCGAAAGAGTAACAAAGAGGGTCACAGGGATAAGTTCTTGTGACTCTTTTTTTGATTTCCTTATCTTTGCAGCGGATTTGGAAATAGTTTTCCTCTACGTAAATCAACCTTTTGCCTACCTCTTGTAAAGTACATCTATAACTTAATCTATACGAATAGGTAGAGTTAAGGTGGAGATAAGGAGGAAATAAGGTGGAGAACAAGGGACTGTGAGTGGAATCATCAATGTGAGATTCTACACACGTAGTTCCTAATATCTTATAGACATTACCCACAAATCAGCTATATAATTCCCATACTACTCCCACCGTAAGTGGGAGATGTGTGGGAGATGTGTGGGAGAACAGACAGCCTTAAGAGCAAGACTTTAGAATAGGGTGAGTAGGTCGCAATCTGACAAAATATGTAAAAAAATATTAACCGATTGTGATTGAATGATTTTTTATTTTTACCTTTGTGCTCTAAAACAATAGACTATGAGATACAGACTGTTTGTCTTGATTGGAGTTTTGCTGATTTGTGACTATTGCTTTGCACAACAGCACGACTGGGAAAATCAGAATGTACTGCAAATAAACCGTGAGCAACCACATTGTGCCATGAACATGGAGAGTAGCAATGTTCTGTCGCTCGACGGACTGTGGAAATTCAATTGGACAAAGACTCCCGACGAACAACCAGCAGACTTTTTCAATACTGGTTTTGATGATTCCCATTGGCAGACGTTTCCTGTTCCAGGTGATTGGGAAATGAATGGTTTCGGCACTCCTATCTATTCGAGCAGCGGCTATACTTTCAAAATAAATCCTCCGTTTGTGATGGGTGAGCCTAAAGAAAAATATACTGCTTTTATTGAACGTAATCCTACTGGCTGCTACAGAAATTCGTTTAGCGTTCCTGAGGAATGGAAAGGCAAAGAGGTGTTTATATGCTTGGAAAGTGTTTCTTCGGCTTTCTATCTTTGGATAAACGGTCGGAAGGTTGGCTATTCACAGGGCAGTATGGAACCTGCCGAATTCAATATCACGAAGTATCTGGCTGACAGCGGGAAGAACCTGATTGCGATAAAGGTCTTCAAATATAGCGACGGTAGTTATCTTGAGGATCAGGACATGTGGCGACTGGCTGGAATCCACCGCAGCATTTATCTCTATGCCACTCCAAAACTGCACATCCGCGATTTCGGAGTGAGGACGATTTTAGATGCTGACTATAAGAATGCTACGTTGATTGTCCACCCCGAACTGTCAGTTGCTGACGGCTGCAAGACCAATTCCGCCAATTGCTTTGTACGTGCCGAACTGTTTGATGCGACAGGGAAAATGGTTTTGGATTCTGCCATGACTCACAATGTTTCAGAAATGCTTAACCTCGACCATAAAGCCAAAATAATGAACGACCGCAATCCTCAGCGAGGCTATCCGAAATGGGGATGGCTGTCGGCAGAAATAAAAAATCCTAAACTCTGGACGGCTGAGACTCCTAATCTCTACAAATTACGTCTTTCTCTTTGTGAGAATGATAAAGTGCTGGAACAATATGAAACCAACGTGGGTTTCAGAAGCATAGAAATAAAAGATGGAAGTCTGCTAATCAACGGTAAGCCTATCCGACTGCGTGGAGTCAACCGACACGAAATGGATCCGCGTACAGGCAAGGTTGTGAGCGAGGAAAGAATGTTGCGCGACATCAGACTAATGAAGCAAGCCAACATAAATGCTGTACGCACATCGCATTATCCGAACACCACACGATGGTATGAACTTTGCGATTCGCTCGGACTTTACGTAATGGACGAGGCTGATATTGAGGAGCATGGGCTACGCGGACTATTGGCAAATGACCCATCGTGGACAAATGCTTTTATGGATAGAACTCAAAGAATGGTTATCCGCGACAGAAATCATCCGTCGGTCATCCTCTGGAGCTTGGGCAACGAATCGGGATGGGGCGTTAACTTTGCTGCCACTTCGGCATGGATTCACGAGTACGACCCAACACGCTTTGTGCATTATGAAGGCGCACAGGGAGCAGACAACATAGACCCAAAAAGTGTTGACATAATCAGCAGATTTTATCCACGCACTCAAGACGAATATCTCAATCCAGGAGTGAAAGACGGAGATATGGAACGACCAGAGAATGCACGATGGGAACGGTTGCTCACTATTGCACGTAAGACAGTCGACAACCGCCCTGTGCTGACCGCTGAATATGCTCATGCTATGGGCAATGCCTTGGGCAATATGAAAGAATACTGGCAGGAGATTTATTCGCACAAGCGTTTGCTTGGCGGTTTTATCTGGGAATGGGCTGATGGCGGAATATGGGCATCCAAGGAAGGCAGATTTGCAAAGGTTGACCATAATGGAAAAATGATGGCGTATGGTGGTGATTTTGGCGACAACCCAAACCTGAAAGCATTCTGCGTGAAGGGTGTGGTTACAGCCGACCAACAGACAACTCCGAAATATTTTGAGGTGAAGCAGGTTTATTCGCCTATCGACTTTGAACTGAATAATGGTAAGGTGGAAATAATAAAGCGCGATGAAACCGTGGATTTAAGCAATTACCAGATAATAGAAAAGAAGTACAAAGGTGAATTTGGCGATGAATACCTGAATGTGAAAGCCGTGCTGAAAGAAAACACCATCTGGGCAGAAAAAGGACACATAGTGTTTGAGAAACAGTTTACAATTCACAATGCACAACTGATAGCCCACAATCGACAATCCATAACCGATAACCCACAACCGATAACCCACAACCCACAACCCACACCTCACCTCATGCGTGCTCCTTTGGACAACGACAAGGGATTTGGCAACTGGATAGCCAAGGAATGGAGCAAGGCTAACGTGGAAGATTCTGTTGATGTGGAATATGAATATTTCCAATGTAAAAATGGAAGTATAGACGTAAGAATTACTTTCACTCCTAAGACGAACATGCCTGTGCCTTGTTACGGAATTACCTTTGAACTGGACAAGTCGATGAAAGAAATAAGCTGGTACGGAAGAGGACCTGGTGAAGATTATCCCGACAGGCAGTCGGCTACATCAATGGGCAGGTGGAAATCCGCTGTAGCGGAACAATACTTCCATTATGCCCGTCCACAGGATGGTGGAAACCACAGCGATACTTACGAACTGACTATTACCGACAAGAAGGGGCATGGATATAAGATAACGGCATTGGACAAGCCATTTGTATTCTCTGTCCTGCCTTATTCGGTAGAGCAATTGACAAACACAGCTCACGACTATGATTTGGTTGAAGGTGACAAGGTTTATGTAAACATTGATGTTGCCATAATGGGAATCGGCAATAGCAGCTGCGGACCAGGCGTACTGAAAAAATATGCCCTTATCGATAAACAATATGTGCTGAAATTTAATATAAAGAGGTTGTGAGGACTACGTCCTGGTTGTGGGTTGCGGGTTATCGGTTAATCCACTTCGCGGCTTTTCCAATTGTGTTAAATATCAATAAAAAATAAATAATTGTGCAGCAAAGTAATGCTCACAAGTGTCTAATGAGAGAATAATAAAATATATTAATTATGAATAAGTTTACAATTTTATTGATTTGCTGCGCATTAGTGTGTGGTGGTCAGGCAATGGCCAAAAAGAAAAAAAGTGAAAAACCAACTACGGAGAAGAAAAAGCCAGAACCTCCGAAACCATCTGTTGTTCATGATGGTTTGTTTAAAGTAAAGAAAGTGAATAAGGACTGGTATTTCGGCATTCCTAAAAGTCTTTTAGGACGCGACATACTGACCACAACACGCTACATCAGCACACCAGCAAATAGTGGTGAATTTGGTGGCGAGCAGGTGAACGAACAGACCATCTATTTTGAGACGACTCCCGACAGTCAGGTGGTTATGCGTTCGCATCTGTTCATAAATGTATCCGACAGTTCACAGGTGATAAACCGTGCAATAACCATCAGCAACGAGAACCCTATTATCGGCTCGTTTGCGATTGAGAAAGATACAATAAAGGACACTCTGACAATCAAGGTAACACAATTCTTCAATGAGGACAACCCTGCATTCAGTCTGCCTATGCAACTGAAGAAATCCTACAAGCTGAACGCTCAAACGCTGAGTTTCATCAATGACATAAAATCTTTCCCTACAAATACGGAAGTACGGCTGACCAAGACTTACCTGAGTAATGACGGCAGCATGCCAAGTATCCGCGCCACAGGCAAGGCTACGTTCCAGTTGAACGTGAGCTACGTTCTGCTGCCAGAAATACCGATGAAACCGAGGTTTTATGACCCTCGTGTGGGCTATTTCACAATAAGCTACAATTCCTACAACGACAAACAGCAGAAGGTGGATACCAGAAGCCTGATTACACGTTGGCGACTCGAACCACGTCCAGAAGATTTGGAAAAGATGAAACGTGGCGAACTGGTAGAACCACAGAAACCTATTGTTTATTACATCGACCCTGCCACTCCAAAGCAATGGCGCAAATATCTTATCATGGGTGTCAACGACTGGCAGAAGGCTTTTGAGAAAGCTGGCTTCAAAAATGCCATCATAGGAAAAGAATGGCCTGAGAATGTGGATTCCATGAGCATGGAAGATGCCCGTTTCAGCGTAATCCGCTACTTGGCTTCACCTATTGAAAATGCGTATGGTCCACATGTCAGCGACCCTCGTACTGGTGAGATTCTTGAAAGTCACATTTGCTGGTATCATAATGTGATGAGCCTTGTGCACGACTGGTACATGGTTCAGGCAAGTAGCATTGACGAGGCAGCACGCAAAATGAACTTCGATGAAGAGCTCATGGGACAACTTATCCGTTTTGTGAGTAGCCATGAGGTGGGACACACTTTAGGACTCCGTCATAATTTCGGCAGCAGCAGCACAGTGCCTGTTGATTCTCTCCGCAGCAAAGCATGGGTGGAGAAAAATGGTCATACTCCAAGTATTATGGACTATGCTCGTTTCAATTATGTGGCACAACCAGAAGACGGAGTAACGAGAAATGGAATATTCCCTCGCATCAACGACTACGACAATTGGGCAATAGAATGGGGCTACCGTCCGATGTTAGATGCCAAGGATGAATATGACGACCACAAGATGATGGAAGCGATGACGCTTGCAGCCCAAAAGAATCCGCGCCTGTGGTGGGGAGATGGCGAGACATCGCAGGACGACCCACGCCGTCAGACAGAAGATTTGGGTGATGATGCAGTAAAAGCCAGTGGTTATGGTCTGAAAAATCTGAAACGCGAAATTTTAGAATTGGAAAAATGGACAGTTGACGAGAAAGACCTTTACGGCAACCATCTCCGCATCATGTACAGTCAGATTGCCAGTCAATACATGCGCTACATGAATCATGTGGTGAGAAATATCGGGGGCACATTCCAGACTTACCGCACAAGGGCAGAAGGCGGAACAATCTTTACACCTAATCCAAAATCGCGCCAGAAAGCGGCTATTGCATTCCTCAATGCAGAAATGCTTAATGAACCTTTATGGTTGCATGCACCTAAGTTTGTAGAAACGCTGAATGCCGATCCTGAATTTGCAACTTTGTCAATAGCAGAATATGCAGCAGGTAATATGTTTTCCCGAGTTAATCGTTGCAACAAGCTTTATCCTGTAGCAGAATATCTGGCAGACCTCACAAAACTTATCATGAGCGAAATGGACAGCCACAAGGCAGTGACACGCTATCGTGCAAGATTGCAGAATACGTATGTTGACCGACTGATTGCTTCCTTCCAGCAGAAATCAAGTGCCGACGATGTTCGTGCTGCGGTGTTGAGCACACTTAAGACTCTGCGTACAAAGACCAATGCTGCTGCCAACAGCGCCGCCAATAGTGTTACACGTGCTCACTTTGCGGAAATCAACGACCGCATCCAAAGAGCATTAGCAATAAAATAAGAAACCATGAAAATACCTTTTATCATCATTTTGTTGATAGCAACGTTTATGCCATCAGCAGCCATTGCCGATTCCGATATTCAGACACACCGCCAATACTTGAGTGGAACTGGCTGTGACGATATGGTGCAATGGGATTTTATGTGTACCGACGGACTGAATTCCGGCAAGTGGACAAAAATAGGTGTACCATCATGCTGGGAGTGTCAGGGGTTTGGTACTTTCCAGTATGGAATGAAATTCTATGGCAAACCAAATCCTGAAGGCATTGCCAAGGAAGAGGGTAAGTATAAATACACATTCAATCTGCCTGCGGAATGGGAAGGACGCCAGATTTGGCTGGTTTTTGAGGCTTCGATGACCGACACTTACGTGGAAATAAATGGCAGGAAGGCTGGAAGCAAACACCAGGGTGGATTCTACCGTTTTCAGTACGATGTCAGCGACAGAGTGTTTTTCGGCAAGAAAAGCAATCGAATAGAAGTTACGGTGAGTAAAGAAAGCGAAAACACTCAGGTCAACATGGCAGAACGCCGCGCCGACTATTGGAATTTTGGTGGTATCATCCGACCGGTATTCATCATTTCCAAACCGGCGGAAAACATTGACAGAGTGGCAATCAATGCAACTATGGACGGCAGATTCAAAGCCGATTGCTTCTTTAACCGCGCAATAAAAGATGCAAAGGTAAAAACTGAAATAATCGACGAAAAAGGCAAGGTGGTGGGTAGCAATACCACGGATGCAAGGAGTACTGACATTGCTAAAATTGATTTTTCAATCAGCAATCCAAAACTATGGACGGCAGAAACACCTAATATTTATAGTGCTGTTATGACTCTTATAGGAGCCAACGGACAGGTCATCCATCAGGAAAAACAGAAATTCGGTTTCCGCACTATTGAGTACCGTGCGTCTGACGGGGTTTACATTAATGGTAAGAAGGTTATTTTCAAAGGAGTAAACCGTCACAGTTTCCGTCCCGAGTCGGGGCGCACTTTGAGCAAGGCAAAGAATATTGAGGATGTTGAACTTATAAAGAGCATGAATATGAATGCTGTGCGTCTGAGTCATTATCCTGCCGACCCTGAATTTCTTGATGCATGCGACTCATTAGGAGTTTATGTGGAATGTGAGCTCAGCGGATGGCATTGGGCACATGAGACGATAGTGGGTCAGCAACTCGTCAAATCAATGGTTACTCGCGATGTGAACCATCCTTCAATAATCTTCTGGAGTAATGGCAATGAAGGAGGTTTCAACTATGAACTGGAACCTGAATATGCAAGGTGGGACATTCAGAAGCGTGTTGTCATCTATCCTTGGGCTAACAGAAATGGTTTTGAGACAAAGCATTACCGCTCATGGGGTGAGACTCAGGAATACATGCGCCAGCCTGAAATATTCATGCCTACAGAATTTCTGCACGGACTTTACGATGGAGGACATGGTGCCGGACTGAAGGACTATTGGGACATGATGATGGCTAATCCACGTTGTGCAGGCGGTTTTCTCTGGGATTTGGCGGATGAAGGCGTGAAGCGTGTAGATATGGGTGGAATAATCGACAATGTGGGCAATTACGGAGCAGATGGCATCGTAGGACCTCATCATGAGAAGGAAGGTTCTTATTTCACAATCAAGGAAGTGTGGAGTCCTGTGCAGATAAACCTCATCTCGGAAAATGGAAATGATGTTCTTCAGATAAGCAATTGCTATGATTTTCTCAATCTGAACACGGTGTCATTTACCTACAAATATCTGGCAATGCCCGATATGGGGAAATCTGACTGCAAAACGCTGAAATCAGGCACATTGAAATCACCCGATGCTGAGCCTGGCACTAAACTTGCAACCGTTTCTGTTCCTACCGTAAAAAATGCCGATGCACTCTCTGTTACTGCAACCGACATTTATGGTAAGGAAATTTTCACATGGACATGGAAGCTCCGAAACGACAAATCGACAGAAATTGGCAAAGATGCAGAATGCAAAGTATCAGAAACGTCGGACTGGCTTACGGTGACCAGTTGCAGTCGCACTTATACTTTCTCAAAGAAAGACGGCCGATTAGCAAATGTGAAAATTGGCAACAGAACCATCCCATTTGCAAACGGTCCTCGGTTTATTGCTGCAAAACGTGCCGACCGCAGCATGGATCAATTCTATAATCACGATGACAAACTTGCCGAAAAGAAAAAGACTCAATATGTGGAATATCCTGACAATGGAGTCTTTGACGGTTTCGCAATAAATGGCAATCAGATTACAGCCAACTATCGATTAGGATGCTTCGACAAAGCCGTATGGACTTTCAATGAAGATGGAACGGTGGCATTGGATTATGAATACAATTTCGGTGGAGTTGTTGACTTGATGGGTGTTATGTTCGACTATCCTGAGACAAGTGTAAAAAGCAAAAGTTGGGTTGGAAACGGTCCTTATCGCGTATGGCAGAATCGTATGCAGGGACCGCAGTATGGTTATTGGCAGACTGCCTACAACGATCCTATTCCAGGAGAATCATTTGAATATCCTGAGTTCAAAGGCTATTTTGCAAATGTTGACTGGATGAAACTTGATGCGAAGGAAGGTTCTGTTTCTATTTACGGTTGCACCGCAAAACCGTTCAGAACTGTTCCGGATTGTCTGGATTGTTCGGAATCGCTGAAGGCTTCCGTTTACTTGGGAATTTATTCCCCACGCGATGGCAGAGACCATGTTTTATATTCGTTGCCAGAAACGGGTATAAGCATACTGAACGTCATCCCTGCTGTAAGAAATAAAGTCAACTGCACCGACCTTAACGGTCCGTCAGCACAACCATACTGGGCAAAGAATGAAACATTCAAAAACAGCATCATCCTGAAATTTGAATAAAAACGACAATGCTAAGGCTTTAATTGACAATTGACAATTGATAATTGACAATAGGAGTTAAGGAGTTAAAGAAGTTAAGTAGTTAAGACAATTGCTTTGAACGTTTATGCGGTTTTCGTTATCGTTATCGTCAGAGTCAGTGTCAAAATAATTTACAATTTACAATTTATTTGCAATTTGAACCGCAAAATCGTAAAACCGCATGTGCATAAAAAACATTAAAGGGGCATTGTGTTTTCTGTTCCTTTTGCTACAAGTGGAGATAATGTCTGCAAAGACATCCACTCGACAACCCTGGACATTCTGGTACTGGATGTATGGAGCCGTGAGCGATGAAGGAATACGTGCCGACCTTAAAGCCATGGCTGATGTCGGGATTGGTGGTTTTTATCTGATGCCAATCAAAGACTCTAAACTTGCCCCACAATACAATGGCGATTCCGACCAACTGACTCCAAACTGGTGGAAACGTATTGATACCGTGTATAAAGTTGCCGACAGCCTGCATCTTGATATGGGTATTCATTTCTGCGATGGTTTTGCACTTGGCGGTGGTCCATGGATAACGGAAGAAGAATCCATGCAGAAGGTGGTTTTTCGTGACACTCTTTATTCTGGCAAATCAGCAGAGATACAAAAAATTCAATCTTTGCCAAATACAATAGGTGTTTATGCCTATCCTGCAAAATATGCAGATGACCAGCAGCCAGAGGCATCCGTGGAATTTCCTTTCTCATCAAAGACACCTTGTGAGATAGTGATGAGCTACAAGCAACCTTTTATGCTTCGGAGCGTAAAGATCATCACTGGTGGTAACAATATCCAGGCACACCGATGGAATGTCTATGCTTCTGACGATGGCAAGGAATATCATTTTGTCAGAAATATCGAACCTGCACGCAGAGGCTGGCAGGACACTGATGAATATGCCTCATACGCTATTCCTCCGACCAAAGGCAGGTATTTCAAGTTCTGCTGGTCGCCAGAAGGTAGTGATCCCGGTTCGGAAGATTTAGATGCGGCTAAATGGAAACCAAATCTCAAACTTGGCAGGCTAATCCTATCGTCCGAGCCTGTTGTTGACAACTATGAAGCAAAAAGTGGAGCAGTATGGCGCGTAGCACAGGAAAATGCGTTTGGAACTTATTACCCGCAGTCTGAGATATTTCAAATCAACTCCAACACAATAAAAAAACTGAAAAAAGGCAAATGGCACATCCTCTGGATTGGTTATGCGAGTACCAAACATGAAAATGTCACTGGTGGCGGTGGCAAGGGACTGGAATGCGACAAGTTTTCACGAAATGCTATCCGCAAGCAGTTCGACAACTGGTTTTCTGCCATCTACGACCATGCTCCGAAAGATGTAGCGAGACGAGTGCTGACTCGTCTGCATGTTGACAGTTGGGAATGTGGCTCACAAAACTGGAGCGACATTTTTCCTGATGAATTTCAAAAGCGCAGAGGCTACAGCATAATGCCTTGGCTGCCATTGTTTGCCGGTATTCCAATGGTTTCGGCTGAAAAAACGGAAACCGTCTTGCGTGATGTGAGGCTTACAATTGCCGAACTTATTAACGACATCTTTTTTGATGAAGTAAGCAAGTTAGCAAAACAGTATAATGTGGAATTATCTTGTGAATGTGTTGCACCAACCATGGTCAGCGATGGAATGCTTCACTATCAGCA
The DNA here is from genome assembly GCA_045597685.1 of Prevotella sp. Classification (GTDB taxonomy): domain Bacteria; phylum Bacteroidota; class Bacteroidia; order Bacteroidales; family Bacteroidaceae; genus Prevotella. The sequence continues at coordinate 6,333 of JAZLKO010000094.1, read as the reverse complement.
TGCCGACTACCCTATGGGAGAGTTTTGGTTCAATTCACCTACACACGACAAACCCAATGATATGCTCGATGCAGTAAGCGGTGCCCACATCTATGGCAAAAACATCGTACAAGCTGAGAGTTTCACCAATGTACGTGCAACGTGGGATGAGACTCCTGCAACATTAAAACCTTTGCTCGACAGAAATTTCTGCCTCGGCATCAATTCCATTGTTTATCATGTAAACACCCATAATCCTTGGCTCGACCGTCAGCCTGGCATGACACTTGATGGTATCGGCACATTCTTTCAGCGCGACAACACATGGTGGAATGAGATGAAGGCTTTCAATAGTTATGTTTCCCGTTGTCAGGAAATATTACAGACAGGCAAACCTATAGTTGATATTGCCGTATATACCGGTGACGAAATCCCACGCAGAGCATTATTGCCAGAGCGCATCGTCGGTTCGCTCCCAGGGCTGTTCGGCAACAAGCTAATCGAACAGGAAAACGCACGTCTTGCCAATCTGGGCATCCCGATGGAAGTCTCCCCTGTTGGAGTCACTCACACAGCAAATATGACCAAGGCAGATATGTTCACCAATCCGCTGCATGGTTATAAATACGATTCCTTCAACCACGACGTCTTGCGTGACGCAAGAGTTGAGAATGGGGAATTGGTCACACGAGGTGGTATGCACTATAAGGTATTGGTGGTGCCGCAACCACATAAACTCAACCCTGACAACATAAATAGCATCAGAGAAGATTTGGACAGGCTTAGTCGGCAAGGGTTAAAAATCATAGAAACACCTTGGACAGAAAGCGATTTAAGCACATTGGGAATCGAGCGCGACATAGTGCTGCCAGAGGGTTTGGACTTCTGCCACAGGCAGACAGACAATGAAGATTATTATTTCATCAGCAACCTCACCGACTCGGCAATCACTTTCAGTCCACAGTTCCGCAGCCATCGCCAGTATTGCTACACTTACAATCCGATGGACAGCATCATCAGCGAATATTCCGATAATGTCACGCTACATAGTCATCATTCGATATTCTTCATCCTGACGAATGAAAGTCGAAACGAAAACGAAAACGAAAACCCTCAACCCTCAACCCTCACCTCTCACCCTTCCCCTTGGACTATCAGCTTTGAAAAAACTGGCAAAGTCATTACCACCGATACACTCTTCGACTGGACAGCAAAACCTGACAGGCAAATAAAATATTATTCTGGTCATGCTACCTACGATACGGAATTTACCCTTGATAGTTCCTGCGCAATATTGTCGCTCGGTAAGGTATATAACATTGCAACTGTGTATGTAAACGACATCTGCTGCGGTACTGCATGGCTTGCACCTTACGAAATAGACATTTCCAAAGCCATCAGAAAAGGCGAAAATCATCTGCGCATTGAGGTTGTCAACACATGGGCAAATGCATTACTTGGTAATGACAACGGAAATCCTCCTTTCGAGGGCATTTGGACAAACGGCAAATACCGACGAGCAGAAAAAAAACTGTTGCCGTCAGGACTTGTCGGACCAGTAACCATAAAAACTTTCTGAAAAAATAAAAACTATATAACTCCTTGAGTTTAGAGAGTTTGAAGAACTTGAGAGACTTGAATACTATCTAATTTAATGACGAAACAACAAACAACCTAAATCAAAGGGATTGCAATTCTGATGATGTTGTGGCTACACCTCTTCAGCAACTATGATACCGTGGAACAATGCAGCAAATTCCTGACTTTCTGGAATGGCGACCACCTGACTTATGTGCTGAAAAAGTTGTGCAGCATGTGTGTGCCCATCTATGTCTTTCTTGGTGGATACGGACTCACAAAAAGTTTGCTGTGTATCTTCATATTTCAAAAATCAAATCTTCGATTCCAATAATCTTATTATCTTCAATAGTAATGTCGCCATTGATCTGTGACTCTTTGAGCAATTTGTCAAAAACCTGCAAGTTCATGACATAACCATTCAGTTCTATATTTTCCTGATAAGTTTGCGTGCCCTTGATGCCACCATTTCCAACAATAAGAATCTTGTCGGAAATACGCAGACAATAAAGACGTAATTTCCTATAATCAATCGACAATGCGCAAAGGTTATCATTCATCTTACCTTCAATTCTGAATTTTTTAATACATCGCAATGTGGTTCTGTGAGAGGGTGGAGGTGAAATCACTCCGCTCTACTCGACCCAATTCCTCACCGATTAATAGTTTCCGATTTTCCAAAATTCGTGAAAACCCATTCGACTTTTTCGATTCCTTCGACTTTTTCACAGATTTTAACTGATTTGAACAAAAAACCCCTGCGGCCGTTTCAATTGTGGAGTTAAGGAGTTAAGAAGTCGCAAGTTCAACATAGAACTGCAATTTTCAGGTAGAAGAAATACTTAAATCTGATACTTGAAAACACCGAGGGGTTTGGGGGCGAGCAGCCCCCAAATGAAGAAAATTCAACTGCAATGTATAAAAAATCAAAAAGGGAGACCGCTGTCTCCCAAAGATTAATTAATTTTGCATTGAATACATTATATATCGAACTTTAAAAACGTTGTTATAGTGTTGATTATCAATGCGTAATATGTTGATAAAATAATCATGAGCAACAAACAAGCAACAGATTGGGGCATTTATGGGCTGTATAGGGAAGCAATGAGAAACGTTGCTGTACTATTTGTTACTCCGCATATTAATTGAGGTTTGTTACTCCGTATTTCGCATATCCATCAGACTTACTGACATGATTGAGGAAGCAAAGGTTACAAAGTTGTCTCAAACTAAATATAAAAAGGTATAAGAAAGGAGATAGATGCACCTATTTTGTTTCCTGTGTTAATGCCAATCGTTCAGAAATGAGCGTTTTATGGCTGTATTGAAGTAAAAAATGGGTGTTTCCGTACTTGAAATCAACTGAAATAGTTAAAAAAGCATATAATTTGAGATTTTCTTGGTGAAGAACGATTGAAATTGAGAAAAAAACTGTACCTTTGCGCTCAAAGAGCGCGAGCAACACAAAACATGTGTATCTGAAAGACTCTTAAACTATATAGAATTATGGCAGAAAACAACATAGAATGACGCTACCTTAATCCATTGACCGATTACGGATTCAAGAAGGTATTTGGCGAGAAGGACATCATGATTGCCTTTCTCACCGACTTGCTGAATCCTGCTTCACCTATCGAGGATGTGATTTTCCTCGACAAAGAGATGGAAGCGGACGGTGAGGACATGCGCAGCGTAATCTATGACCTCCGTTGCAAGACCCAGGACGGCGGTGAGTTTATCGTGGAGATGCAGAACAAGGGACAGACGCACTTCAGCAACCGTATTCTCTACTACCTGTCACATGCTATATCAGAGCAAGGTGAAAAGGGCACGAGCTGGAACTTCGACCTTCATCCCGTTTATGGCGTATTCTTCCTGAACTTTCACATGAAGGGCTTGAAACCACAGGCGATTCGCACCATACAATTGAAGGTCGATGAGACTGGCGAGATATTCTCGGAAAAACTGAAAGCCTTTACACTTGAGCTGGTTGACTACAAGGATAAGCCGGAGGCATATCCGAAGTCGCAGATAGAATATTGGTTATACAACCTCGTAAATATGGAATCCATGACAGAAGCATTGCCTTTCCAGGCACAGCAACCAATCTTCAGTAAGATGGGAAGCGTTTCGGAGCTCAGTCACATGAATACCGAGGAGCGCCGCAAGTACTTTAACAGTCTCAATAAGTATCGTACTAATCTCTCCGTGATGGAACACGCCACCGAAGAAGGATTGGAAAAAGGTCGTAATGAAAAGGCAATTGAGATAGCCCACAATTTGAAGACTCTAAATGTTCCTATGGACACAATTGTGAAATCAACAGGCTTGTCCGTTGAACAAATTGAAAAACTATAGCCAAAGAATTCATGAATAGCGAGGAGCACTGCGCCTTTGTGCGCATGAAATGCCGTTTAATATTTGACGTGTCTTGCCAAAAGAATCAGTATTTGGCAGGTAATTTACAGAAACCCCTAATACTCAGCAATTTAGGGGGGGGTATTGCACAGAAAATAATCCATTCTCATTTCTTACATACAACCTGCTCAGATGCCACACGAGGGCACCTGACGGATGTGTTGTGTCCTTGTCGGACGCGACCATCAGGCATGTTATCCATGTAATTGCTTTCGCGCCTGGCTCATCCACGAAATCGGTGAGTTTAGACAATAAATTTCAAGACAGAAAGAAAGCATGATAACTTTGTACGGCAATTTAGCAATAACAAATAAAAACTCAGAAATATGAAACGAATCTTTTTCAAACTTTTACTTTCGGCAGTACTGACGCTGTGCTGCACGGCGGCTTGGGCTGATGGCGATTGGACGATTCTCGAACAACCTACCTGCAGCAAGTATGGAACAATGCAGAACCCTGCAAACACAAGTGAACTGCGCCTTGTGCCGAAACTCGCGCATCAATTTGGCGACGATGGGAAATGCACCGTCTGCGGTCATCCCGCACCGACGAAGTACAACGGCACCCCTGCCGAAAGCCTTGTTACCATTACGGAAGACAACTACGCCGATTATGGTCTGACGGAGAAGAACAAGGGCTGCGTGATGGGCTGGACGGTCATTACCACGGCAGAGGAGTTTATGAAATACATGAATAGTGGCGTTTTTTATATTGAATTCAATGCCTTCCTTGCCGAAGATATCTTTCTGGATAATGCAGTAAACTTGCCAGAAATACGCTTAAATACAGGATATGTTCTTGATGGAACAGGCCATACAATCAGCAACATGTACAGAAGCGGTGAACACAATGTCGGATTGTATGCCAATAATTATGGTACAATTCGCAACTTAGGTTTGATTTCACCTAAAATTGTGGTTAGTGGCCACTATGGAGGATGTATATGTGGCACTAACTATGGAGTTATCGAAAACTGCTTTGTTATTGATGGCAACATTGAAGGTACAGATCATTCATATTATTTGTATGGCATTGCAAACCAAAACAGGGCAAGCCCAGAAGATGTTGTAGGAGGACAAATTATTAACTGTTACGCAATCTCGAACAAGGGCAATGTTGGAAATTTTAATGATATCGAAACTGTAACCAACAGTTATGGTGCCACAACAGGCAGTGTGCCTGATGATTTTTATGCAAAAACTTTTGATGCATTGAATGATAATAAGGTTAACGGGATGACTTGGATTCTTGACGCTCTACATTCATCAATTCCTTGCATGATGATGCTACCAATATTGTATTATCCAGCAACAACGACTTGTACGGAAAGCGGATTGAAGGCACACTGGTATTGTACGGTATGCAACAAGTATTTCCTTGATGCAAACCATACACAGGAAACGACGCTTGCAGATCTATCCTCGCCTGCATTAGGACACAATATTAAGTACATTGCCAAAGTGGAACCCACCTGTGTGGAGACAGGAACCAAAGAACACTACTATTGTCATCGATGTGGAAAGAACTTCGAAGATGAGGCAGGAACAAAAGAGATAGATAATATAGATAATATCGTGATTCCAAAAAATCCAGACAACCATCCTTCGCTGTCAATGGTAAACGGTATGGCGCATTGTGAAGGGTGCAACAAAGATTTCACCAACTATTTAGCCATCGACAACAATCCTGTACTGCTGAACAGCAAGGACGACAGTTATTACCTTGACAAGGTGGAACTGAAGTACGGGCACTCTTATTTCTGTACGGATGAAGTAAGTGTCAACACCCTTTCATATACTTTCCGCTACAATCCAAATGTATGGAACAGCTGGTTCGTTCCGTTTGAGATTACGACGGCCGACCTCGGTAACAAGGGCTTCACTGCTGCCTACATTGCCGGAGTGCGCCAGTATGAAAAGGATGCAGAAGGTGATGTAATCACTCAGGTGGATGTCATCAAGATAAAGGATGGCTATCTGTTTGCCGGAACGCCATACCTGATAAGGGAGGAAAGTAGCGCAACGGAACCGTTAACCGTTACATTAAAAAAGACGGATGCAGTGATTACAGAGAGCAGCGATGTTCATCCGTTGAGCTCTGCAACGACAACGGCAAATTACGACTTCATCGGCACTTACAATACAATAGCAGAGGAGGTGGCTAAAGCAAACTATATTCTTGGTAAAGAGGGGACTTTTGTACATCCGTCAAGCCCTATCTATCCAATGAACTGGTATATGAAGATTAAGGAAAAGGGTTCAGCGTATGGACAGCCTTCATCTTCTTCATCTCAGGCAAAAGCTTTCGTCATCAATGTAATTGGCGAGGAAGACCAGACGACAGGCATACGTACTCTCT
>JAZLKO010000093.1:0-28289 GCA_045597685.1 Prevotella sp. | reverse complement strand
TCAGTTGTTTTTGGTTGTTATATCGTATCATACTGCAAGTATTTTCTGTGCAAAGATACTAAAAATCTTGCATATAAGCAAATAAATAAACAATGATCTTCTTGATAATTAGTTAATTAACGTTAATTCAGTGAACCCTAATTAACAATTAATAATTAACAATTAACAATTTACAATTTTACCCTGTAAAGCTAATGTCTTAACTCCTTTAACTTCTTAACTCCTTAACTCCTCAATTATTAACTTCTCCCAGCCGATTGTCACGTGTTGTAAGAATTTTATCTTTTATACTATTTTCACGTAATATTCTATTGTATGCATCTGCGGATGCTTTCTGCTGACTTTCTTTCTTCGAATATCCACTTCCAAATCCTGCCTCTACGTTTTCTAAAACAACTTTATACTTAAAAAATGGACTTCCAAATTCATCTTTTGATTCACGAACAAGAGCATACTGAAATTCCACCTTGTTTTTCTGTGCCCATTCTATAAGTTTACTTTTGAAATTCACTTCCTGAGCCGCTACATTATCGATATTGACAATCTTATTGAGTATGCGCTTCTTGATAAGTTTCATGCAGGCATAGTATCCTTTGTCGAGATAGACCGCTCCAATAAGTGCTTCAAAAGCATTTCCAGCCATATAACTGTTATGACTATGACTATGTGAAATATTTTTAATCAACTTATCAATACCCATCTCAACAGCAAGTTTGCCAAGTGTGCTACGCTGCACAAGTTTGCTGCGAGTATTGGTCAGAAAGCCTTCACGCTTATTTTGGAAATGGCGGAAAACTATATCTCCAACAACAGCACCAAGTATGGCATCTCCAAGAAATTCCAACCGTTCGTTGTTGAGAGGTTTCCCTTTATAGTTTTTGGCACCGACACTTCTATGTGTCAGAGCAATTTTGTAATATTCGATATTGTCAGGATAAAAGCCTAAGATATTATATAGAGCCGAAAAAAGCTCCCGATCTTTTCTGAAGGGGAGCCTCAATTTATTGATTATGTTAAACATATTTCTTGAATGCTACGCAGGCATTATGCCCACCAAACCCAAATGTATTGCTTATTGCAGCATGGATTTCACGTTTTTGTGCCTTGTTGAATGTGTAGTTGAGTCCATAGTCAATTTCCTCATCTTCATCACCCTCAGCATGATTTATTGTAGGTGGCACAATACCATCTTTGATTGCCAATACAACAAACATTGCTTCCAATGCACCAGCACCACCTAAAAGATGACCTGTCATTGATTTTGTGGAACTGATGTTCAACTTGCAGGCACTCTCACCAAAGACTTCCTTAATAGCCTTGATTTCGGCTATATCGCCAAGTCCAGTACTTGTGCCATGAACGTTGATGTAGTCAATATCCTCTGGTCTCAACCCTGCATCATCTAATGCTTCCTGCATAACCCGCTTAGCACCAAGTCCCTCAGGATGAGGAGCAGAGATATGATGAGCATCCGCAGTCATTCCAGTCCCCACCATTTCAGCATAAATCTTAGCTCCGCGAGCCTTGGCATGTTCAAGTTCCTCAAGAACAAGAATAGCACTACCCTCACCGAGCACAAAGCCATCTCTGCTTTTTGAGAATGGGCGAGAAGCTGTTTCAGGACTATCGTTTCTGGTTGACAATGCGTGCATGGAGTTAAATCCTCCGACGGTACATTCGCAGATGGCAGCTTCTGCACCACCACCCAGCATGACGTCAGCCTTGCCCAAGCGGATAAGATTAAAAGCATCTGAAAGAGCATGCGATGATGAAGCACATGCAGAAGATGTTGCATAATTAGGTCCTTGCAAACCATATTTTATGCTGATATTTCCTGCAGACATGCTTACAATGGTCTTGATGATAAAGAACGGATTGAACTTTGGTCCCTGTTCCTTACAAACATCATAAGCCTGAATCTCATGCTGGAAATTGGTTACTCCACCTATTCCGGAACCGATGATTACTCCTATCCGAGTCTTGTCAGCAGTTTCAAGGTCAATGCCCGAATCTTTTATCGCTTCATCGGCAGCAGCTACTGCATATTGGCTATGAATATCCATACTGCGAAGTTCTTTGCGATCAATAATTGCTGAAACGTCAAAGTTTTTAACTTCGCAAGCAAATTGAGTCTTGAATAGTGTTGGATCAAATTTTGTTATACGGGCAGCACCGCTTTGACCAGAAACAATATTGTTCCAAGTCGTCTTTGCATCATTTCCTAATGCAGAAACAGCACCAATTCCTGTAACAACAACTCTTTTTAGTTCCATTGTTTTACGGTTATGGGTTGTGGGTTATGGGTTGTGGGTTATGCATTCTAACCATAAACCTACAACCATAAACCTACAACCATCAAGTTTAGTAAGTTAAAACCTGCAAAATTTGAGTTATTTAGCCTCGTTTTCTTCAATAAATTTTATGGCATCACCTACTGTGGCGATTTTTTCAGCCTGGTCGTCTGGAATAGTGATGTTGAATGTTTTCTCAAATTCCATAATCAACTCAACTGTGTCGAGAGAATCAGCACCAAGGTCGTTTGTAAAACTTGCTTCTGGTTTTACCTCTGCTTCATCAACACCAAGTTTTTCCACGATAATTCCTTTCACTTTCTGTTCAATTTCAGACATAATTTTTAAATTTAAAACGTTAGTAATTTGTATATTTATAAATGAATTCTTTTAAATTTTTGCAAAATTCGGTGCAAAGAAACGAAAAAAAAATCAAATATGCAAATTTTTTTTGCAAAATCAGTTCTTCTTCTACACAAAATGCATAATATTGTGCAAAATGTTGGATTATTTTTTCAAAATTTTTGCAACTTGTTCAGCAAAATTTTTCATACCGAGAACACTTGGATGACCTTTCTGTTTCTCAATATTTTGAAGTTCAACTATGGGAACATTATAATGCTTACAAATTTCCCTGCAACTTTCGTTTATTTCTTCTTTCAGTTCCGAATTCAAGATAAAATAAATTTCCACATTTGGATAATGATTCTGCAATCCTTCGAGCATATATGCCATCGCTGGACGGAATGAATATAAATCTTTTTTCGTCCAATCGGCATATTTGTATTCACCTATTGGAGCATCAGCCCAACTATCGTTTGTACCTCCACAGACAAGAATAATGTCTGGACAGCCCAAATTGTCCATACGGGTTATGAATGAGCGGTCGGAATAGTCTCTATGCTTGCCACTCCCATCCTTATAGCCTGTATTACAGATTGTTGAGCCTGAGAACGAATTGTTCACACACAGCTTGTAACCATTATTTTTTATTAATTGATGCCACCATGTTTCTGTAACTTTCTGCACATCGTTACGATATTTCCCAGGCATATCTTCATACCAGACCGCATTTGTGTCTGGATGCAGATACCCTCGATAGGTTGAATAAGAATCACCTAAGATTGAAACACTTTTCAGACTCTGTGCAAAGCAGAATACTACCTGCATTAAAACGATTGTTGATAAAATAACTTTCTTCATTTTCGTACAATATTATTTGTAAATGGTTGTAGGTTATTGGTTATGGATTGTAGGTTAACCTAAAACCGAAAACCGAACACCAGTGTTATTTCCGACCGAAATCAGCGGGTATCTCACCCCATTCCTTTGTGTCCCATTTTTCGATAGGCGGCAAATCAGCATTTGCGCGAAGCCATATTTCGGCACGCCTTATCATTTCATATACTTGTGCGGTTTTTTCATTTCGTTCCAATTGTGTCTTTGCATGCTTGTTTCTCACCCATGCCAAAGCACTCACACTGTCAGAATAAATTGTCACGCCTTTAATACCCCGTTGCTTCATCAATGCTGCAGCATGAACTATAGCAAGAAACTCTCCGATATTGTTTGTTCCAAGTATCGGTCCGAAATGAAATATCTGCTTTTTGGTGATTAAATCCACACCACGATATTCCATCTGTCCAGGATTTCCACTACAAGCAGCATCTACGCACCAAGCTTCCATGATTTTTGCGATTTTGAGTAAATTGTATGTTTTACATTTATGATATGTATGAGCCCTTTCCTTAGACAAGCTCAGGATAAACTATGCTCAAGATATACTCAAAGTAATCATAACTATACAACATACAATATAAACAATACAATATTTTACATTCGTTCTGGGACTTCTATACCAAGCAGTCCCATGCCTGTTTTTATGATTTTTGCCACGTTTCGGGCTATGACTATTCTCAACTGCTTCTTTTCATCCGATTCAGCCTGAAGAATGCTGTAATCGTGATAGAACTGATTAAAGTTCTTTGTGAGTTCAAAGCAATAGTTTGCTATGCAACTCGGATTATAGTCATTTCCAGCCTGGGCTACTACAGCAGGGAAACTATTCATCTGCTGAATCAGAGCAACTTCTTTTTCATTGAGTTCAATGTTTCCAGGCAGCTGGAATTCAAGTTCGGCAGGTTGCAGTTTACGCATAATACTGCGTATTCGGGCGTAAGTATATTGTATAAATGGTCCTGTGTTTCCATTGAAATCAATACTCTCAGCAGGATTGAAAAGCATATTTTTGCGAGCATCAACTTTCAAAATGAAATATTTCAATGCTCCTAATCCCACAATACGAGCTATCTCCTGCTTCTCATCTTCGCTCATATCAGTAAACTTGCCAGCCTCATCGCTTGTCTTGCGGGCATCGGCAATCATCGTCTCAATCAGGTCGTCAGCATCAACAACCGTTCCCTCTCTCGACTTCATCTTTCCATTTGGCAATTCCACCATGCCGTATGAAAAATGCACAAGGTCTTTACCCCATTTGAATCCTAATCTATCGAGCAGCAAAGAAAGCACCTGGAAATGATAGTTTTGTTCATTGCCGACAACATAAATCATCTTGTCGATAGGATAATCCTGGAAACGCAAGGTTGCGGTGCCAATATCCTGAGTCATATATACTGACGTACCATCGCTTCTGAGCAACAGTTTCTGATCCAACCCCTCTTCGGTAAAATCAGCCCACACACTATTATCATCCTTACGGAAGAAGATACCTTTTTCCAGTCCGTCTTCAACTTTTTTCTTACCTACTAAGTATGTGTTTGATTCATAATAGATTTTGTCGAATCCTACGCCTAAAGCCTTATATGTTTCATCAAATCCTGCATACACCCATCCATTCATTTTCTGCCAGAGGGCGCGGACTTCAGGATCATTATTCTCCCATTTCACCAGCATTTCCCGAGCTTCCTTCATCAATGGAGTTTCAATAGGCTCATCAACAGAGTCAGCATGTTGAAGAGTCGCTTCCTGCTCTTTGTTTTTCTTATCAAACAGCACATAATAGTCACCAATGAGATGGTCGCCTTTTTTCCCTGCGGATTCAGGAGTTTCACCATTCCCCCATTTCAGCCATGCAAGCATTGACTTACAGATGTGTATGCCCCTGTCGTTCACTATGTTTGTCTTCACAACCTTATTGCCATTGGCTTCCATTATCTGTGAGAGTGACCAACCCAACAGATTATTGCGTACATGACCTAAATGCAAAGGCTTGTTTGTATTAGGTGAAGAATATTCTATCATCACAAGTGGAGAATTTTCCGTGACGTGTTTTTTTCCGAAACAATCATTTTCATCTATGCTCTTCAGTTGGTCAAGAAGCGAGGCATCTGAAATGGTGAGATTCAGGAAACCTTTTATCACATTGAACTTTGAAACACTCTCATCGTTTTTCTCCAGATATTCACCTATCTCCTGTGCAGTTGCATCAGGCGACTTATGAGAGATTTTCAACAGGCTGAATACAACCAATGTTAAATTACCCTCAAATTCTTTTTTAGTCTTCTGCAAAGTCACCATCTGTGGATCTATTTCCTGACCATACAAATCTTTGACGGCAGATACCACAGAGGCGGTTAATTGTTCTTCTATCTTCATTATTTTTTGCGGTTGGTTCCTGAGCCCGTCGAAGGATGCGGTTTTACGGACTCGGTAAATTGTAAAATTAACTATATCGTAAATAAATTGTAAATCTGTAAATTGTAAATAAATTATCAATTATCAATTGTCAATTGTCAATTATCAATTGTCAATTATCAATTATGCCTCTGGCATTTCATTCCACGATACATAAGCCAGAATCCTGCAATGGCGAGAGGAATACTCAGTATCTGTCCCATATCTATTGCAAGTCCTTGTTCAAAATCTTCCTGCACTTCTTTCAGAAATTCTATGAAGAAGCGGAATGTGAAACACATGGCTATACAGTATCCAAAATAAACTCCAGTACCTAATGATTTTCCCAATCGCGTCTTGTTGAACAGTATTATTCCGATGATGCCCGTAAGCAGATAAAACAAAGCTTCGTACAATTGTCCTGGATGACGCGGTTGCATATCCACACGCTCAAAAACAAATGCCCAAGGCACGTCTGTAACCTTTCCTATTATTTCGCTATTCATCAGATTTCCCAATCTTATGAACATTGCCGCAAACGGAGCAGAAACAGCCACCGCATCAACTGTGAACAGAAATGGCATCTTGGTTTTTTTGCCATACAGCCAAAATGCTATCAGCAGTCCGATAACTCCACCATGTGATGCCAGTCCTTCATAACCGATATATTTCCAGCTTCCATCTGGCAAGTAGTGGATAGGTAGAAACATTTCAACAAAATGCTGTCCTGTAGATAGAAAGTAATCTGGCTGATAGAAAAGGCAATGTCCTAAACGTGCTCCTATAATCACGCTGAAAAAACAATACATAAACAAAGGTTCAAACTTTTTGTCTTCAACCTTGTATTTCTTATACAATCCCCTTACTATCAGATAGCCCGACAGGAGTGCCAATATCCAGCATGTAGCATACCACCGTAAGGCAAATCCGCCTATACGGAAAATTTCCATGTCAGGATTCCAAATTATATAATCTAAAAACATAAATACATTTACACATTAAACCTAAAATGCATAATGTCGCCATCCTGGACAACATAGTCTTTGCCTTCGATTCCCATCTTACCAGCATCACGCACGGCAGCCTCGGAACCATACTGGATATAATCCTCATATTTTATGACTTCAGCGCGTATAAACCCTTTTTCAAAGTCCGTATGTATCACCCCTGCACATTGTGGAGCCTTCCAGCCTTTGTGGTAAGTCCATGCTTTCACTTCCATCTCACCTGCCGTAATAAACGTTTCAAGATTCAGCAGACTATATGCTTTTTTTATCAGACGGTTCACACCACTTTCTTCCAAGCCTAATTCTTCCAAAAACATCTGTTTATCTTCGTAGGTTTCCAGTTCGGCAATATCTTCTTCTGTCTTTGCTGCTATTATCAATACTTCTGCTCCTTCTTCCTTGGCTATTTTTTCAATTTGTGCAGAATAGTCGTTTCCAGTCTTTGCCGCGGTTTCATCAACGTTGCAAACATAGAGCACAGGCTTTGCTGTAAGAAGAAACAGGTCGTGTGCCACTTTTTGTTGCTCTTTATTGTCAAATTCAACAACACGTGCGTTTTGTCCCTTTTCAAGCACATCCTTGTATCGCATCAACACCTCAACAGCCACCTTTGCGTCCTTATTGCCCGATGCTGCAGCCTTTTGTTCTTTGCTAAATCGTGATTCTATTGTTTCGAGGTCTTTCAACTGTAATTCTGTATCGATGATTTCCTTGTCACGTATAGGATTGATGCTACCATCAACATGAGTAATATTGTCATCATCAAAACAGCGCAATACATGAATAATGGCATCAGTCTCACGAATATTGCCTAAAAACTTGTTTCCCAAGCCTTCGCCCTTGCTTGCACCTTTCACCAAACCTGCAATATCAACTATTTCACAAGTAGCAGGAACTATTCTTCCAGGGTGGACCAATTCAGCCAACTTGCCGAGTCTTTCATCAGGTACAGTAATCACACCAACGTTGGGTTCTATTGTACAAAATGGGAAATTTGCCGACTGTGCTTTTGCACTCGACAGACAATTAAACAATGTTGATTTACCTACATTAGGCAACCCTACTATACCACATTTTAATGCCATAATTCATTATAACTGGTTTTTGGTTTTCGGTTTTCGGTTTTCGGTTTTAACCCATAACCATATTCATTTATTTTGGCTGCAAAGATAAAAAAAAACTCTGTTTTTTAATTGATAATTGACAATTGATAATTGACAATTATGATTTTTTAATATTTTTGGTATGGTTTCGTAACTACTCACCCATATAAAAGCGTCATCGTAAGGTGTTCATAGGATTATCGAACCCACATCGAACCTTTATCGAACCTTTATGTAAGGTGTTTCACCTTCGATGTACCTTCGATATACCTTCGATGAAGGTGCGAAAACCTTTCAAAATTCAGGAGGCACAACTGACAACCGTAAATTATTTTTTAGTCGAGGCCATTTTGAAACGAAGCATTTTGATTTTATTCAATAAGGCTGAGTTGTCACATGGTTTTGCGGTGTAAAGCCTTCTTATTCATTTTCATTTGTTAATAATGCTTGCTGCATATTTGCCCATGGCCTCATATCCTTTTGGATTTAAATGTAGCCAGTCGTCACTATACTCAGCTTTCAATTGTTCTGGTTTGCTTTCGTCGCGTACCAATTTGTCGAAATCTATCAAACCATCAGATAATGATGACGAACGAATCCAGTCGTTTACCTCATTCCTTATAGCATCGTGCTGTTCGTTGTAATATCCGTTGCCTTTGAATGGCGTAATGGTTGCCAAATATACTTTTACACCCTGATTGTGCGCTTTTTCTATGAAATTTTTGTATGCATTTGTTAGCCTTTGGATAAAATTCTGTTTTTCTTTTTCTGAAAGTGGAGGTAAGCCACCAATATCATTCACACCTTCGAAGATGATCAGTTGTTTCATTCCACGCATTTGCATCACATCTCTATCAAAACGCTTTACTGCAGGTTCACTTAATCCACCTTGCAGCACGGCATTACCGCCAATGCCTTGATTGATTACGCCAACTTCACCTTTGAGTGCTTCTGTAAGAAAATCTGTCCAGCGGTTTTGTTCATTGGTAGTACTGCCACGTCCATCTGTTATGCTATTGCCAAGGCAAACAACACAATATTTATTATCAGCCAGTACGTCTAATGCAGCAATGTTATACCAATGGTCAACTTTATCTACAGGTTGCTTGCCGATTTTTTCGTAGATGTATGTTGTTGTTCTTGAACCACGATGCGATGTGCTGTTCACGGGCACTTGTTTTCCGTATTTTATGGAAATATTAAGTCTTTGAAGTGGTTGCAACGCAAAACTTATATTATCTGAAAAAACAGTTTTACCTGGTTCTATCGTAACACTCTTCTTACCACCGAATTTCACTTTCACGTTTTCTATTTTACATTCTTTGATTTCAACTGGTTCCTTGCTGAATTCATTCGATAATTGCAGACGCAGGACATTGCCTCCTATTGAGACGTGAATTGTCTGTACGATGGTCTTTCCTGCAAGTGACACGTGTGGCATGTCTTGCTTGCCTGTAAATTCTGCTGATGCACCCCATGTGCCTACCCATGTCTGTGCTATTGCCTTGTTTGCTGACAACAGGCAACTTATTGATAAAATAATACTAAAAATAATGATACGTTTCATGATATTTATGGTTTTGCGGTTTAAGTTCTAAGCTATTTTCGTTAATTCTTTTTCCAATTCCTCAAGACTTTTTCCTTTTGTTTCTGGGCAGCAGCGGAACAAATAAACAAATGAGCAGATACATACTGCAGAGTATATCCAGAATGTGCCGTATGTGCCGAGGGCTGCATTCAGAGATGGGAATGTGAATGTCAGAGTGCAACATCCTACCCATAAGGCAAACGTACATACTGCCATGGCAACACCACGTATCTTGTCAGGGAATATCTCGCTGAGCAATACCCATGTGATAGGTCCGAGTGTCATGGCATAACAACTGATTGCAAGCACAACAAGGATTACCATGAAAATTCCTTGTACCTGCATGAAATAGCACGTTCCCAAAGTAAGATAAATAAGTCCCAAGCCTCCTGCACCTATCAGCATCAATCGTCTGCGACCAAGTTTTTCCACAGTGTAAATTGCCACAAACGTGAAGAGCACATTTGCTATTCCTGTCACAACAATATTGATAAACATGGAATCCACATTATAGCCTGCGCCCATGAAAATCTCTTGTGCATAATTAAAAATTACATTCGTGCCGCACCATTGCTGGAAAACTGCTATTACTAATCCCAATATGAGAATGCGTGAATATTTTTTTTGGAATACTGACTCTAACACTGACACTGACTCTGACGAGTTTTTCATATCACCATTGTTTTGTTTCATGGCAATATAGCGTGGACTTTCTGGAATGAAAAAAGCCAGAATCAGGAATAATCCTGCTGGAATAGCTTCTGCCCAGAACATCCATCTCCATCCCCATTGTCCGTTCCATGTATTGAGAATGTCCTGCGCATCACCAACATTTTGTGCAAGCAGCATATTGACCACCTGTGCACCAAGAATACCGAGCACAATGGTCATTTGGTTGAGACTCACCAATTTCCCGCGTATTTCAGCTGGAGCCACTTCTGCAATATACATTGGTGAAAGTGCAGAAGCCAGTCCAATGCCTATGCCTCCCCAGAAACGGGCAAGGTTGAACAGTGTAAAATCATTAAATGCTCCTGTTGCTACAGCCGACGTGAGAAACAATATTGATGCCATGACCAAGAGCGGTTTTCTTCCGAATCTGTCGGCCATCATTCCTGCAATCAGAGCACCAAACAGGCAGCCGAGGTTTGCAGCTGTCATTGCTACCCCCTGCATCACAGGGTCATCAGCAATATTGAAATATGCTTCATAAAATGGTTTTGCACCACCGATTACAACCCAGTCGTAGCCAAAAAGCAATCCACCCATGGCGGCTACGCAGCAAATAAAATAAATAAATCCTTTTTTCATATCCTAAAATTTAAAATTCAACATACGGTTTTAGACGATGCAAATCGTTTTGAGTGAAATATTTTGAAAAACGCAGGTCGTCTAAACTTTTCAAAGGTCCGTTCTTCCTGTGATAGTCTTTTATCTCTTTAGCTTGGTAAAAATTCAAATACGGATGTTTGCGCAATTGTGATAAAGTGGCTTTGTTCAGATTTAATTTCAAAGGCTGTCCTTCAATTGAAATGTATTCCAAGGCTTCCTCTGGAAATCCCTCTATTTCCAAAAGTTGGTTTTTGTCAACATAACCGCCGAGTTGCTTGCCGTAACGGATAATTTGCCTTGCATAGTATGGTCCTATTCCTGGAATTTTCTGCAATTCCAGGGTGTCGTTCATGTTGGCAGAGATAAATTCACCTTTTGAAATTTTGGTTTTGTAGTTTAGTGGAGCCTCCTCTAAGTCCTTCCCTTCAGGGAGGGGTTGGGGTAGGCTGGTTTTCGTTGATTTCACCATTTCTGCTGCTGGACGGAATTCATCGGCAATTCTTATGAATGGTGCAAGTCTGTCGTAGTCTCCTTTTGTCAACCCATATAATTGTGCAAAATCTTCTTTTCTCTGATACACACCACCTGCAGCACGGTATTTATAAATGTTTCTTACTTGCCACTTGCTCAATCCTAAACGGAGCAATTGAGTGCTGTCGGCTGTGTTTGGGTCGAAATAAAAAGTTTCCTTTGTTTTTGCTGGCGTGGCATAATTGGTCGTTTGGGGGGATGGTTGAGGGTTGAGGGTTGATGGTTGAGGGTTATCGTAGCGTAGCGTATCGTTATCGTTATCGTAAGTAGTCGTTGTAGTCATTCCTCCACCAACATAATGGAAGAATGCCACTGCTCCACCAATCAGGATAAGCAACACTGCGATTGCAATCCAATCAGACTTTGTATAGTAGAAAAAACTTTTAAAGTTCATATATTTACGATTTAACTCTGACTACTGACTCTGACTATGAACAACGATAACGATAACCACATTTGCGAATTATCAATTAATCCGCTTCGCGGCTTTTCTTCCTCCGCACCTTGGCAATTCAAATAAATTTGATTGCACTCGGTTTGTCGTCAGTTATCAATTGTCAATTATTAATTATGTATCTTGCGTCTGTAGCAAGTCTGTAAGTTACAAAGTCCGCATGTATATTCACGCTTGCAGACTTTTGCTCCTAAGCCAATAACTCCACTTACAGATTTTATCGGAATCATAAGACTGCTTTCTGTCAATGTTACATCACATGTTTCGCCTTTGAAAACAGGGAACAGGATTTGCTGTTGACTAACATGCCAGCCACAATAACCAGGACTGAATCTGTTTGTATGTAGCCACCCTTTCGAGGCGAGTTCTGATTCTAAAAAGAGTTCCATCCTGTCGGCACATTTCTCTGCAACCACACTGCCGATGGCATCTACAGCAAATGTTTGGAAAATGTCATTGTTTTTTTTTATCTGCTCTGAAAAAGCCATAAATTCGCGTCCTGCCGTACAGATGAACAGGGCGTATGCTTCAGACCCTTTTAGTTGAGAGTTTATTATTTTACCAAGTTCAAATGGCGGTAGTGATTCTAATATTTCATAACAAAAACGAGGTTTTATGATTTCACGCATTCTTGACAGCAGACCATCTATCTCCTGCTTAGAAGTCTCGTCAGGACCATCGCTTCCAAACTGCATTGCCTCATAGATTTCATGTTTGTCTATGCACAACTCATCGTATGTCAGTTCTTTATAGGTCATTTAAGGTTGCGAAAAATAAAACCGATATGCTTTACAAAGGTTGTGATTGCCCCATAATGATGCTGCATTATTTTATAGCGTTCTTTTAGTGAGGCAAGGTGATTTTCGGTTGTTGTACCTTCTTGCAGATAGTTGGCAAGAACCATCCTTGAATTGTGGAAGGTGAGTCCCTGATCTTCTGCACGTTTCATAACGCGGATGCACCAATCAAAATCAGCCGAATATTTGTAATGTAAATCGTAGAGTTCCTGTTGCGCAATGTCGCGCCGGGCATAAAATGACTGATGGCAAATCAGCATTCCATCTTTGAATGATTGCCATGAGAGATTGTCGGGCGGTGTGAGATGGCGTTTGTGGAGAAAGTTCCGATTGGCATCAACAATGTCTGTATAGCCATAGATTACGGCTGGAAATGGATATTTTATTTCTTTGAGCATTAATGATAATGTGGATTTGTCAGGTAAGGAGTCGCCAGCATTAAGAAAACAGATGTAATCGCCTGTTGCTGCTTTCAAACCTTTGTTCATGGCATCATAAATACCTTTGTCTCGTTCACTAATAAATTTGACATCATGCCCATTATCTTTTTCATCGGATTGCTGCAAATATTCAATTGCTAAATTGGCAGTATTGTCCTTCGACGCACCATCAACGATAATGTGTTCGATATTTGCATAGTCTTGCCTTAAGACACTTTCCAATGTAACTGGTAATGTCTTTTCGGCATTATAGGTTACTGTGATAAGTGAAATCTTTAATATCATTTTTTAAATTTACAATTTAATACGCAAGGCTCATGTCTTAACTCCTTTAACTTCTTAACTCCTTAACTTCTGAGTTTAACCTCTAAGCCTTAAGGCTTTATCCTCTGCTGCTTCCATAATTTCACGTTCACCCTTGCCTTTGTCGTTTATTCCACACAGATGGAGAATGCCATGGATAATAACACGATGCAATTCCTCATGATAATCCTTTCCAAATTTTTCTGCATTACTCTTCACTGTATCAAGGCTGATTACAATGTCTCCATTCAGCACATCTCCTTCCGAATAATCGAAAGTGATGATGTCCGTATAGTAATCGTGACCGAGATATTCATTATTGACAGCAAGAATTTTCTCATCATTACAAAAAAGATAGCCCACTTCACCAATTCTCTTGCCATACGAAGCTGCTATTCCACGTATCCATTTATTTATTGCGCGACGCTTAATGGCTGGGAATTTCACTCCCTCTATGCTGTAACTTATCATTTTTTGTAATATTAACGTAACTCCCACCTTTTTACAAAGGCAAAAATTGTGAAACATCTTTGCCGAAGTGCATCAGTTCCTTTACAACAGTGCTGCTTATATGTTCTAATTCAGGTTGGGCAAACAGCAATACGGTTTCAATACCTGAAAGTTGGAAGTTTATATCGGCTTGTTCACGTTCATATTCAAAATCCTTTACCGACCTTATGCTTCTGATGATGCAATCAGCATTCTGTCTTTGGGCAAAATCTACGGTCAGATCATCGTAGGTCTCAACTCGTACATTTAGATTATACTTGTAGATTCTTTTTATTGCATCAACCCGTTCTTCCAATGTGAACATGTATTCCTTATGCTCATTGTAACCAATTCCAATGACCAATTCATCACATAAATTCAATGCCCTATCAACAATGTTTTTATGACCGATTGTAAAAGGGTCGAAACTGCCTGTAAAAACTGCTGTCTTCATCTTTTAAAATATTTCCACATCTGCTTCTGGGCGGTCTTCTTCAATGACAAGATTGTCGATTATGAAGTTTTGACGCTCCATAGTATTTTTGCCCATATAGTATTCCATGAGTTCAGCTACTTTATCGCTTTTTTGCAGGGTTACCTGTTCGAGTCGCATTTCGGGGCCGATGAAATTGGCAAATTCATCGGGAGAAATCTCACCGAGTCCCTTGAATCGTGTTATCTCAGGTTCGGGTCCCAGTTCCTGAATGGCATTCAATCGTTCTTCTTCATTGTAGCAATAGCGTGTTATAAAATCGCCCTTATTATCCTTCTTCTCCTTCAGCTCAGCCAATAGGGCTTTGTTTTTGATTTTAGTCTTTTTGTTGCGCACTCTGAACAATGGTGTCTGCAGGACATAGACATGTCCTTTTTTCACAAGTTCAGGAAAGAACTGCAGGAAGAATGTGATTGTAAGCAGGCGAATGTGCATGCCATCCACATCGGCATCGGTTGCTACTATCACCTTATTATAGCGCAATCCATCAAGACCATCTTCTATGTCGAGTGCAGCCTGGAGTAAATTAAATTCTTCGTTTTCATAAACGATTTTCTTTGTCAGTCCAAAACAGTTTTTTGGTTTTCCACGCAACGAAAAAACAGCTTGGGTGTTTACATCGCGGCTCTTGGTGATGCTTCCGCTGGCAGAATTTCCTTCTGTAATGAAAATGCTACTTTCTTGCTTGCGCTCATTCTTGGAATCGCAAAAATGAATGCGGCAATCACGCAATTTGCTGTTGTGCAGATTCGCCTTTTTAGCACGTTCGCGTACAAGTTTTGAAACTCCTGCTATCTCTTTACGTTCCTTTTCTGAAGAAAGTATCTTGCCAAGAATAACTTCGGCTACTTCAGGATTTCTGTGCAGATAGTTGTCAACCTCATGCTTTATGAAATCGCCGACGTATTTATTTACGCTTACTCCACCATTCGGTTCCATCGTCAGCGAACCAAGTTTTATCTTGGTCTGACTTTCAAACATTGGCTCCTGAACATTCAATGCAATAGCAGCCACTAAACCATTACGCACATCCACAGGTTCGAATGTCTTATTATAGAATTCCTTGATGGTTTTTGCAATATGCTCTTTGAAGGCACTCTGATGCGTACCTCCTTGTATGGTGTGCTGACCATTGACAAAGGAATAGTATTCATCACCATATTGACTCGTATGAGTGAATGCAATCTCAATATCTTCATCCTTCATGTGGACAATAGGATAAAGTGCATCGGTTGTCATCTTGTCTTTCAGCAAGTCCTCCAAACCGTTGCGACTGGTTATTCTTCTGCCATTATACATGATTATCAATCCTGAATTGAGGTATGTATAATTACGCAGCATGTTCTCCACAATATCGTCTTGGAATTTATAGTTCAGGAACAAAGTGTTGTCGGGCTCAAAATAAATATAAGTACCGCTTTCATCCGCCGACTTTTCGGTTTTTTCAGCTTTCTGTACACCTTTTTCAAACTTTGCCCATCTCACTTTTTCATCACGATAAGAACGTGCTTCAAAATGTGAACTCAGCGCATTTACCGCCTTGACTCCGACGCCATTCAGTCCGACACTTTTCTTGAATGCTTTGGAGTCATATTTACCTCCTGTATTCAACTGGCTTACTGCTTCTATGAGTTTTCCCTGAGGAATGCCGCGTCCATAGTCGCGCACCGAAACACGAAGATTGTCTTCTATGTCAATCTCAATACGCTTTCCAGCATTCATTTTGAATTCATCAATAGAGTTGTCAATAACTTCTTTCAGCAATACATAAATACCATCTTCTGGATGAGAGCCATCGCCTAACTTGCCAATATACATACCTGGACGGGTACGTACATGCTCCATATCCGACAAATGGCGTATGTTGTCGTCTGTATAAGCCACTGTCGGCATAATATTCTCCTGTCTTGTCTCGTCAGCCATATTAAATCAATTTTTTATAGCATCTCAAACGCTTGTGCTGTCTCGAAGTCATGTATTGCCAGTTGGCTTGCACGTTGGCATTTGTTTCCATCTGCTGCATAGCCTCGGCATAGACGTACCCCTGCTTTTTGAACTCATGAATAAGATGACTGAATATAAGAGCATTGGCTCCTTTTAGTCTGTATTCAGGCAAGACTCCGATAAGCACCAAATCCACCGTATCTGTCTTATGCATCAACAAGACCTTTGCCAGTTGCCACCAGCCAAAAGGAAATAATCTTCCCTTGTGCATTTTTTGCAAGGCTTTAGCCAATGAAGGGAATGATATTCCAAAACCCACGATTTCATCGTCCTTATTTCCATCTGTTATTCCTACGATGAGTTTAGCGTCAGCAATTTTCACAAAACTATTAATGAAAGCATCTATTTGCCGTTCCGATAGTTCTGCAAAGCCGTATAGACTGCTGTAGGTTTCATTCAGTATTTCAAAAATTCGCTTGGCATAGCCTTTTTCAACTAAATCTTTGCGGGAATATGTTTGTGCGTGGAGGTTGTACCGCTTATCGGCAATTTCTACAATTTTTTTGAATTTCTCAGGAGGTGTTTCTGGAATAGTTATCTTGTAGAGCAGATAGTCGTTGTCTTTCTCAAATCCTAATAGCTCCAGATGCGCTGGATAATATGAATGGTTGTAAGTGCTAAAGAAGTTTCCCAATTCCTCAAAGCCTTCAACCATCATGCCCTCCTTATCCATGTCGGTGAATCCCATTGGACCAACAATCTCGGTCATGTTCTTGGACTTACCCCATTTCGTCACGGCATTGATGAGTGCTGATGAAACCTGCTCATCGTCAACAAACTCCAACCATCCAAAGCGAACAATCTTTGTATTCCATTTTTCGTTAGCTTTATGGTTGATTATTCCAGCAATTCGTCCAACTATCTTGCCATTCTGAATAGCCAGAAAATATTCTGCCTCGCAAAATTCAAAGGCAGGATTCTTGTCTTTTCTGAGCGTATCTCTCTCATCGGCAAAAAGATGCGGTACATCATATTTGCTGTTACGGTATAGATTGTATCTGAAATCTATGAATTGTTTGAGTTCTTTATTTGTTTTTACTCTTACAATTTCCATTAGTTGAATTTCTTTGCATAACAATTTCTGCGCTTATGCTGCACAGGATTCAATGCTGCCCATTGACTTTGGACAGCCGAATTTGATTCCATTTCAACCTGAGTTTCAGCCCATTGGAATTTAAACTTATTGTATTGTGGAATCAAGTCTGTAAACAGCAGGGCGTTAGCACCTTTGCTTCTGTATTCAGGCAACACTCCTACAAGCAGCATATCTACACTCTTGGCTTTCTTGAATTTCAAAGCTCGCAACAGATGCCACCATCCAAACGGCAACAAACGTCCGTTTTTGCATTTCTGAATGGCTGGTCCCATTGCAGGAATACTTATTCCTATTCCAATAGGCTTCCTGTTGTTGTTCCAGTCTTCTATCATTGTAACCAAATCCAAATCCAGATAACTGAAATACATGTCGGTGTATTGCTTGATTTGCCTGTCGGATAGTTCGGAATATCCATATAAATCCTTGTAAGTGGCATTGATCAAGTCAAAGACTTTCTTTCCGTAGCCTTCTTTATAAATTTCCTTCTTTGTCAGCTTGTGAGTGTGCAGATTATAGCGTTTTTCTACTGCTTCTGCAATTTTTGTATATTTCTCTGGCACTTCTTTCGGCACATCCATTCTGTATTCCACGTATGTGTTTTCAATATAGAAGTCGGGCATCTGGTCGAAATGCTTTATGTAATATTCATAGTTGTAGATTGTAGGCATGGTACCTGGTTCTTCAAAACCTTTTGCGAGCATACCCTCTGGATCCATATCCGTAAAGCCCAATGGTCCCTGTATCATTTCCATGCCACGCTCTTTGCCCCAGTCTTCAACGGTTTTCACTAAAAGGGTTGACACTTCAATGTCATCAATAAAGTCAATCCATCCAAATCTTACAGCTTTGATTTTCCATTTTTCGTTTGCCTTATGGTTGATGATTGCAGCAATGCGCCCTACCATCTTTCCATCTTTGAAAGCCATGAAGTAGTCGGCTTCGCAAAAATCAAAAGCAGCATTTTTGTCTTTACTCAGGGTGAAAACCTCGTCTGAAAAGAGATTGGGAGCATCATACTTGTTCCCTCTATAAAGGTCATAATGAAACTGAATGAACTTCTTTAAGTCTCTTTTTGTTTCTACTTTTTTAATTTCAATCATGCCGCAAAGGTATGAAAAAACGTTGTTTTTTAATTGATAATTGACAATTGATAATTGATAATTAATATTTTTTAATAAAAAAGATTAAAATTTTCTTCTGCCGGCATTGACAACTATCTCATTGCTCACGTTCGGTCCGTTGTTTTCCCAAACATTATCTGGTCCGTTGGCATTTTGCAGATATTTTTCTGTTGGAGTCCAGTTGTCCTTGACGGTAATATAGGAACTTCCCTCGTCGGTGTAAAGATAGAACCAATGATTAGGGTCGTGTACGTAGCCTGGTGAATAGATGTCTCTGACAACATTTTCTGTGATCATTGTCCTTGGCTGTGCACCTAACGTATAAATACCTGCCGTGTCGTACATGTGTTTTGCGTAATGGTGGATTAGGTTGCCTTTTACAAGATTGTTCTCCATACAACACAAATGCCTGTTCCATCCCCAGCCAAGCGAGATTCCAGTGTATGAAACATCCTTTATTTCGTTGTGTGCTATTTCGATGTTTTTCACCCATCCTGCACCGATGCCAAGGCAGCCCCAATCTTCATTTGCAGCATTGTCAATAATATTATTTGTAATACGCAATCCATTACAAATCTCACTACTGTCGGATGGGTTGTATTCGATGTGTTGCTCATGTCCTTCTGGTCCGAATGTACCTGCCAATATTCCGCTTCCACCTATGTCGTTGAAAGAACAATTTTTCACCTCACCACCTTCTATGAACAGATGGTAGTCGAGTGCGGTAGAAGCCGTATGTCTGAATGTGCAATTCTCAAACGAAACGTTTTTTGCATGGTTCAGTAACACTGCTGCTGCTGGTCTGCCGGTCCATCCCTGATTGTCGAGTTTATGGTTGTCGATTCGCTCCATCTTCGGTTTCAGTTTGTAGGCTTCTATCATATACATTCCAGCTTGCAAAGGAGCATGACCCTGTTGTGATGGGCGCATCCATGTGGAATACTCAAATCCGATGTTTTGAATCGTAATGTTTTCTACTCTTCTGTCTGGTGTTGCGGCTGTCAGCAAGAGTGTTTCAACGGCAGGGACTTCTACATCGGCATCATTTGGGTTTTCATCTTTTTCTGGATAATAATAGATTTTCCTTTCCTTGGTGTCTAACCACCATTCTCCACATGTGTCTAAAAAATCCTTGCCCATCAAGTAAAAGGCAGAATTATGACCATCCGAGGTTACCATTGGCGATGGCCAAGGGTGCATGAAGTGGACGTGGCTTTCAGGTTGATGGAAAAACACGGCTGCGCTGTCGCCCATCATTCTGATGTCTTTTATGCGAAGATTGGCAACACACCACATCTCGTGGAGCACCATTTCGGCATTCTCAAGGTTTTTGATTTTCTGTACGGCTTTAGATGGAACGTATAGGCATTCTTTCTTTTTGTCAACCGATAGAATGCGGTTCATCTGTTCAAAATCCTGGACGTCTCTGGCTCTGATAGCCTTTCTGCCATTTACATACAGCTGACGAAATTCAAGTGGCTTGCCATTGAATACTGGTTGATTGGCAACAAACAGTTTACCTTCTTTTTTCCAGCCGCTTATTCTCACCCCGCCACTTATCACAGCACCATTTTCACCAATAATCCTGATGCCGCTGTCCTCTGGACGAAGGATAATGCTTTGTAGCAGATTGTATGTTCCTGATTGAAGCCTAATTGTGGTAGGGGTGGTATCGCCATGGATTTTATCCATTCTTGATTGTTGCAAGACTTCCTCAATACAATATGGATTACCAGGAGCAACTACATAATCCTTTGCAAACCCAATATTTGCAATCAGGCAAATTGCCAACAAAAGAAAAAATCGCTTTTTCATAATGCTACAGGTATCCAGACTGTCATTTCGCCCTTGCCTCGATTGCCCCATGCATAGTAAGGGACAAGGCGTATCTTGATTTTTTTCTTATTTTTCCCGATTTCACGATAAAGAGTTCCTGTCCATGATGATTCACTCCTGTCGTATGCCTCGGTTTCAAGTGCAATTATTCTGCTGCCATCGATAGTTGTCTCAACGGTTTTGAACTTTGCATTTAGAGGTATTGCAATGTCGTCAATTGATGCATTTTCCAAATCCATGCTCTCTAAACAATAGATTATCGGACCGCGCTGAACAGCCACCTGTCCGCGAGCTTCCTCCACCAATGGATTTGCTTCGATGAGTTTTGTCTGCATTTCTAAAGAAAGTTCGATTTCATCGCCAGTTTTCCAAGTTCGCTCTATTGCTATGTAACCGTTTTCGCTTGATGCATCACTCATTGCAACGCCATTTACTTTGACGATGAATTTCTCACACCAAGCAGGTTTTCGCAGGTTGAGTTTTATCTTATGGTTTGCATTCAGATGTGTAAAAGTCAGTCTTATTTGTCCATCCCAAGGATAGTCGGTTTTTTGTTCAATACCGATTTTCCCTATACCGCCGATTTCCGTATTGAGTGTGTTTTCACCATACAGATTGACGAAAATTTCCTGATTGCCGATTGAGTAGGCATAATCCTGCACTTCGCATAGAGTGCGAAGTGTATTTGGCGGACAGCAGAAGCAGCTGATGTACTCAGCCCTTTCTTTTGGCCAGCGCAAGGTGTAAGGCAAGTCATCCGACACTCTCAATGGGTTGGTATAGAAATATTTCTTGCCATCTAAACTTATTCCGCACAGAATAGAATTAAAAAAGCAGTTTTCCACAATGTCGGTATATTTTCCATCACCGCTTGCTTCAAACATTCTCCAGTTGAACAGCATGTTTCCAATGTTGGCACAAGTCTCGTTATGGGCTGTTGATTGTGGCAACTGATACGGTCTGCCGAAACTCTGATGCACCTTTTGTATGCTGTCGGGCTTATAGTTTGTGCCATCGGGCGAAGTCCCATCATACAATGCACCACAAGCACCATTGATATACATTTTTCTGTTCACTATGTCATCCCAGATTGATGTTAGATTCTTCATTAGTTGTGCTTCGCCTGTTTCAAGATACAGGTCTGCCACACCCGAATAGAGGTAAGTAGCCCTCACAGCATGTCCCATGGCATTGTATTGTTCGCGGAATGGCCAGCGGTCCTGATTATCGTCTGTACCATCGGGCACGCTTCCGCGTATGTCGATAAGTTTTTTTGCTAATTCAAGATATTTCTTATTACCCGTCTCACGATAAATCTCCGCTGCAGCCATGTAATGCGATGGACAAACGGCATTCTTTGCAAGTTCTGATGGATTCTTCATGCAGAATTCATACAGGAAATCGGCAGCCTTCACACCACAATCATACAGGGTTGTTTTGCCTGTGGCTCTCTTGTGGATTATGCTGGCTGTAATCAAATGCCCAAGATTATAAGTTTCAAAATTCAGTTTGTTTCCAAATGCTCCATCATTACCAGTTCCCACAGCAGTACCGACAACTGTGTTGTCTTTTGCAGCATCTGCCTGACTGAGTCTCTTGTTCAATTCTACTATCAATACTGGTGTATGGATGTACCCATCGGCACGTTGTGATTTTGCAACACAACCTATAAAGCGGTCCATTATCTTGTCTAATTCCGCATCTTTTGTTATTGCATAGACCGAAGCCACTGCCTCAAGCCATTTATACATGTCGCCATCGTGGAATGGAGGACCATGATGCTTGCCCTTTTTCTCACCAGCAGCAACAAGGAAGTTGTGGAATCCATGCGAACGGTCAGATTGCCATGTCTTCCACATATTTTGAACAGCCGTTTGGCTGAAAACATCGAAACGCTCGCCCCAAAAACCGCCTGTCCACTTCACGGCATCGATTGCTGCCGGAGCAGAAACGGCATTAAGACTGCGCCTTGTGTCGGTAATGCCTTGTGCCTTTGCACAATCCATATTCCATAATCCGCTACTCGCAATCAAGGATAAAATAAAAAAAAGTCTCTTCATAATTGTAAAATACTTTTCCGAATGTTTTTCGTTATCGTTATCGTTTATTTCTGTTTATCCAGTTAGTGCGTTCTTTTTTCATGTCGTAGCCACGCTTGCTGAGCCAATTTGAAAATCTGCCCATGTATTTCTTAAACAAGGCATGCTTCTCCTTTGAACCTTCGGCACAAATGGCATATTCCCGAGCTTCATCTAACCACACAATCAGCTGTGCACGTTCTTCTGCATTCAGAGTTGGAATCATCTCTACTTGAGCATTATATTTCACCTGTTTCACATTGTATGTCAGCAGATTCTTTATCTTATCCACTTCCTCCATTGTGCAAACAGATTCCAGATTGGCAACGAAGTCGAAATGATAATCATACAATCTTCCTTTCACATCTTTCTTCTCATCATAAATCTTGTTCAGTGTGAAATAATGATTCACCAGCAGATTATACACGTTGTCACCTTTTGTTGTGCCTGAAATATTGAGAGAATCAACTATTTTCTGAGCACGCTTCATGATGGTAGCCACGTATTTAGCATCTTTTCCTGTTGTGTCGGGCATGGAAAATCTCACATCCCCAAAAACTTCTTTCAGATACTTTACGTTCTCACCGAAATTGCGCTTCACATTCCTTACTATTGTTGTGTCGCGGCTGCGTTCCACAAACAGCCATCCCTGCCAGCCTATTTCGTTAAGCACACGCTTTATCGCAACAACATCTATCGTCTTGTCGTTTTTAAGCCACACACCATCTGGGTTGCTTGAATGGAATGCGCAGATATTGTCCTTGCCTAATGTTTTTATTTCTTGACAAATATCTCGACCGTTTTCCGTTGCCGTCTGCCATTTGTAGAAAATCTTTATTCCTTTTGATTTCACCTTCTTCAGCAAAGCCAGGTTGCCTTCTGCATCAAGCGGAGTGTCGATGCCAATGACCTTGCCTTTGGCAGCAGCCATCTCACCGATGATGTGGAGTTTCTTCACCACCTGAGAATACTTCTTTGCATCTGTTGTCCAGTCGTTTCCGCAACCTCCAAGCGGCAGGAATGCCACTTTCACGTTGCCCATACGCTCCATTGTGTTCAGACAATCCTCAACAAGCCATTTGTAACTCTTTTTCGTGATGAGGTTCTGACCGTAGAAACCACTCATCGCAATAGCCCCAACTTCAATTTTCACGCTGTCGGCCATCTGCAGGAACACTTTCAGTTGAGCATCGTCACGCAGTTTGTTATCGAAAGAATCTCGTTTTCCCAAGCCGCCCATATCCAGTTCCAAACCATCAGCACCCACATGCTTGGCAAGCGTGAAGGCACCAGGCTTCTGACGTTTCAGCACCATCCAGTCACATACTCCGACCTTATACGACGAAAACGAAAACGAAAACGAAAACATGCAAAACAATAAACACAATGCGCGTCGCAACGCACAAAAATCAAGGTAAATATAAGATTTAGTTTTCATGATTAAAAAAATTAGCTCACAAAAGTAAGAAAAAACTACATTGTTGAATTAGGAATTAACAATTAATAATTAATAATTAAATTTATTTAGCAATTGACAACCGACGACAAATAGTTTATCCTGAGCATAGTCGAAGGGAGAGCAGAAGGAAAGCTTGCTTTCATTATGCCGAGATGCATATGGTGTAGCAGATTGTTTTTTCTGGTTTCTGTCAAAGCATCACCTGCGAATATAAATCCTCCCCAATATTTTTCCACTGACCCAAAAAATCTCTGACAAGAGGATGGAGCCTGATGTCAGGGATTTATTGTTGTTTTGTTTTACGATTTCCTACAGCTTTGCTGTCGGTCTTTGATTGTGATGTTTGGTGCTATCATTGGGTTGGGCAGGGATGGCTACATAGAACACCTTGCTGGAGGCGACATCAACAGCATCGGTGTAGGTCACAGTCACGGTATTGGCTGTTTCTGATGGCTTGATAAGTTTAGCTGCATAGGTACTGGCATCAATAGTGAATGCACCGCTTGTAGCGCAGTTCGTACTGCTTACGGTGATACATTTAACCTTTTTCAACTTGTCATCAGCTGTTACAGGAATCTTCAGCACACCGCAGAGGTTCTTGAACGCAAAACTTGTCTCTGTCTCTTCACACTCTGCATACATTAGCATGTTGAACTGGTCGGCTGCCAATTCCTCGATGATAATATTGGCAGGCAGAGTCGGTGTACCGTTGTTGTACAGGCTGGCAGGGAAATAGGCTTTTGCCCTCCAAGCAGGCCTAGACGGCGGGCTATCTGAACTAGCATCTCACCAATGCGATCAATCTCTCTTATGAGATAATCTTCCATAATTTGCAATTTACTTGAAATCAGACAACCAATTAATCATCAACTTTAAAACCTCCGGAGCAAAAGTCTCTTCGATATTATTGTATTCCAAGACTGCACCTGTCTGACAGTGTTGAAATAAATGGTTCACACCTTCAATCGGCTCCAAAACATTGTGCGCATTCTTGGGCAGGCCGTTGCGGAGCGCTTCCAAATTGCTGTTATAATCGACTTGATTATCCTTTGTGCCATTAAGAGCCAGAACAGGACAGCTGATTGACTCCAATGATGGGCGGATATCTATAGTAAGAAACTGCTTGAGATAGGGACTCTGAATCTGACCGAGTACAGCAAGAAAGTTCTGCTTCAAGACATCCGGGAGGTCAAGTTCTTCAGCTTTCGGCATTGCTCCTCCGTGTGTGATCACTTCAAAGGCTTTGCCTATAGCATCACAGTATGTATCGATGACGTCTTTCGAGTAGCCGGCTTCTGCAAGGACGATACGGTTTTGCCATACCAATGTTTCAGAACCCGTAACTGCCATGCCGGCCAAACTGATGGCGAAGTCAACCAGATTCCCGGCGGACAACATCAATGCGATAGTGCCACCTTCGCTGTGGCCTATTACCCCGACCTTGTCAAACCTGCTTCTGAGATATTTCACTCCGGATATGGCATCAGCCTTGAAATCTTCAGTAGTGGAACTGGCGAAATCCCCTGTGGATTCCCCGGCACCACGGTCATCGTAACGCAGCGTTGCTATCCCCTCGCGGGCAAAAGCATCCGCAATAACCGCGAAAGGCTTGTGCTCAAACAACTCTTCGTCCCTGTTCTGTTTGCCACTTCCGGTAACGAACAAGAGGACCGGAGTCTTACGAGAATTACCTTCCGGGAGCACAAGAGTACCTCTCAGTATCACATCGCCGTTGGTGAATGATACTTCCTCGGTAGTATATGGGAATGGTCCACGTGGTGTCTGCGGACGATTCAACTTTATTTCACCGGGAGATAGGGTCAAAGGGAAGGACTGCCCCATCTGGTTAAATGATCCAACAATGCGATTATTAAGTAAGAATCCTTCGTAGCCGGCACCTATTGACGGAATACTAATTTTGATTTTACCGATGTTATCCAGTTCATACTGCATCGGGATTCCACGAGCACCTTGATCAGGTGAATCCATTGTAGGTTTCTCTCCATCCAAATGAAAAACCAGCGATAGTTTTGTTCCCTGGACATCAAGACTTCCAGACCAAGTGCCGGTCTGAGCATATGCTGAGGTAGCGAGCAATATGAATGCGATAAAAATTATTTTCTTCATAATATGTGATAGAGCAATCAATAATTTATCTATTTCAGTGTGAATATAGCGAAATTGCAATTTATCGGGGCAAATATAGCGAATCTACAGCAAACTGTATCTACCTCCGAACTTTATTGCAGTGGTCGAAGCCAAGCCTTTCTGACGGAGCATTAGCGTAGGAAGAAGGGCTTGACCGCCTTGTTACAGGTCAAAGTGGAATCGTTTTGTAGTATCGCACTGCCAGATGTAATCGACGCTTGGATTTGTGAGGTCGAACAATGCCGTCCATTGAGTGCCACCGTTGGTGTCAGGGGCCTGTCCCCAGGATTGCCAAACAACTGACATTGCCTTCCGCAGCTGAGATTTATCCATCGAGGCACCCAGAGAGTCGCGGATTGCCTGAAGTTCCTCGAAGCGGCAGTCGCCTTCATGTCGTCCGGCACCAAAGTTTTCAGGGCACAGATAGTGGTTTGTGACAATTGGTGTATCCGTCACAACCATTTTATCCCTGACCCATTCCACGACTACGCTTCGGCCTGAAGCATCTGAGATTGACAGATGATGAAGATTCCCGATGTCTGAGTGATAATCGATTCCGTCCAGAAGAACTATGGCCTCATCCACCGATGCAGCGGTTTTCAGCAGGTATTTGATGGCGCACGCAGTTGTCAAATCCGGTTTGCCGTTATCCTGATGTGTCTCGGCATTGATTCCGGCTGTAAGGTCTGCGACGGCAAGCCCTTTTTCATTCACTCCGTCAAGTGCTACGAACATGGTGGCCAGGGCAAGATACTGATTTGCGAAGCCTTCAGGTTTCCAACCCGGGCCGAAACCGAAGAAATCGGGATTGAAAGCGGAGATGTATCTGTAACCGCCTTTTGGATTTACTTTTGAGATTATGCACTGGCAGTCCTGCCAGTCAAAATTGCGGCCCATAAGCCTTGTGCCGTCAGTTATGGCCACAGCCATAGTCGAACATCCGAAATCTTGCTCCTGTGGCTCTGCTGCAGGCTGTTTTGAGAAACCGTGGGACAGAAATTGAGTGATGTATGCTGCAAGGCTTGAAGCGTCGGCAGCACCTCCTCGGTCAAGAAGCTCGTCGAATCCGTCATTTCCTGAAAATTCAAGATAATAGATGCCCTCATTCAATTTCTTGACCGACATCGCTCCCTTCACGAGAGGACCAAAAATCATCCAAGTGCCCACGATTACCGACAGCAAAAGGAGAATAGCTATCCTACAAAACGTTTTCATATATGGGAAAATTTACTGAATGTACTTATCTATTGATGCGATTGTGCCCACGATGGTGGACTTAACGCTAGAAGAGTTGTGCAGCATCTGCAGGCGGCTAAGTTCGCGGAGGAACTGTTTATCCACTGGTTTCCCCTCGACCTTGCTCAGGGCAGGCTTCGAACAGTTCCTTCTGCCCTAAGAAGTAAGCCTTGAAGGTATTGCAGAGTAGCGACTTGCCGAATCGGCGGGGACGAGCAAGGAATACATAACTATATTTGTCGGCAAGATCATACATCATATCTGTCTTGTCAACATACAACATTCCTTGTTCCCTTATCTTCTGGAACTGGTCGGTATCTACCGGGTATCTGAATCTACTCATTTTTATCAGTCACAGATGTTTCATCGGCTAACCATTAGCCGACATTGTCGGCAAAGGTACGAAATTCTTTTCAATTCCTATTCATTTTCACGGTATTATTGCAAGAATTTTAACAAGATTTGGCAAAAAAACGCTTAATTATGACAACATTACACTACCTGCACTGAAAAAAACGAGGAACACAGGGACAGGTTGATTAGGAGTTAAAGGAGTTAAGACATTAGCCTTGACAACCAAACAACCCATAATAACGATAACCCATAACCGATAACCCATAACCGATAACCCACAACTATTGTCTTAACTCCTTTAACTCCTAATCAATCTCCTTTAACTCCTAATCAACTGAAGCTTGCGTCATCGACTTTGCCGCTTGGCTCGTCCAAGAAAGTTGAATATCGTTATAGACGCGTCGATATTTCCATGCAGTCAAAAGTGTTAAAAAATGACACAAATTACATAAATTACATGCGTTTTCACCGATTTTGCACGTTTTTCGCCGCAAAT
>JAZLKO010000092.1:0-2020 GCA_045597685.1 Prevotella sp. | reverse complement strand
TATTTTACCCATTAGTTCTTCTTTTTAATTGCAGCAATTGACAGTGTATCACACTTTTGCTTTTGCAAAAGTACTACATTTTTTTGAAATATGACTCACTTCCACACTTAAAAGATGCTAATTGTATGAAAAACTTGCCTTAGTGCATAATGGAAATTGCTTTTTTATTTTGCCTAAGTTGAAACAGATGCTATTACATCAAACTATTTAAGCATCTGCAAAAGTAATTGTTTTATTCCAAACAGCCAAATAAAATCAAGGAAAACTGTATTTTCCGGCTAATTTACTAAATTAATGGGGTCATGTACATTGGAAGATATATCATTTTGTCTTCTATCTTCATGTCTTTCGTATAAACAAGATATCGCCTGTCTATGCGTTCATGGAATACTCGGAAAAATTCGTCCAATGAGGAATGGGATGAGTAGCCGCTGGATTTGACCTCTATAGGCTGAATCTTTGTGCCTCTTGACAGCAAAAAGTCTATCTCATAGTTGTGCTTCTCGTCTCTTGGCCAAGTGTAGAAGAACAGCTGATTGCCTGCAGCAGCCAACAGCTGTGCCACAAGGTTTTCGTACACATAGCCGAGATTTGCCGATAGTTTGTCTGAAAGAAGTTTCTGGTAGATTATGTTCTCCGTGAAATCCTTGTCCCAAAACGCTAATGTGATGAATAGGCCTGTATCACATAGGAAAATCTTATAGCGAGAAGTATCTTTGGTGAGTGACATCCCAACATTCGGGTCATTGGAATGATATTGGAACAAAACAGTCTTGCTGTCCTCAAGGTTACGCAATAGTTCTCGCAACTTGATCTCATCCGTTGCTCCGAGTACCTTCATTGGGCGGTAGCGGCTGCTGTTTGCACTCAGCTGAGCAGGCACGTTCTTGAATAATTCGGCAATACGACCTGTTTCATCCAGTTTCTGGAAATCGTCAAGGTATAGTCGTATGATGTCGCGTTTTACCAAATCAACTTTACTCAAGTCATTCGTTTCCAGATACTCGTTTACTGCCTGTGGCATTCCGCCTACGAGCATGTATAAGCGTAGTTCTCGCATCTTCGTACGATGTGCTGCTCCAAGGGGCATTTTCTTCTCGTAGAAAGTTCTCAAGAGTGGCAGCGTAGCTTCATCGCCTAACGCCCATCGAAACTCTTCCATATCCAGTGGATACATTTGTATGCGTTCTTCTTCACTCGGAATGGTGATGCCTTTGGTGTTCTTTTTAATGCTAATCAGCGATCCCGTTTCAATATAATCATACCGTCCGTCTTGAACTAGGTATTTTATAGCTTGTCGCGCTTTAGGACATTGTTGCACTTCATCGAAAATGATAACAGACTTTCTTGTAATCAGTGACACATTATAAATGGCTTGCAGCTGAAGGAAGAGCATGTCCATATCCATGAGGTCATCAAACAGGCTCACCACCTGCCTTGATGTTTTGTTGAAGTCAATAAGCAGGTATGATTCATATTCATTGCGTGCGAACTCTTCCACCAAAGTGGATTTGCCCACACGTCTAGCCCCTTCCACTAGCAAAGCTGTCTTGCCGTGTCTTTGCTCTTTCCAGGTGAGCAGCCTATCATAAAGCTTTCGTTTGAATATTCTTTCCATGAAATAAAATACTTGTGATTTGGGTGCAAAATTACGAAATAATGCTTGTTTCCGCAAATTTATTTTGCATTTTCATTGAATTACCCACAAATTTATTTTGTTATTTCATTGAATTACCCACAAATTTTATATCCGGTTTTACACCAAATCGCATTTGTTGAATGGCAAAATCTACACCAAATCGCACAAGTTTGATGTTGTAAAAGTAGTCATTTATACGAATCTTGGTGGAGTTGGACTATTGCACTCACTTCAGGTCCAGCAGATAGTTGATGTGTGCGTCCATGGTCACGGCTATGGGGTATTCGCCGGAGCGGAGATACATGGTGATCTGTGGGTTGGGTGAGTCGAGTTCTGCGATGTTGCCGGCGAAGAACATGGGGATGTCGTAGCCGGCAAGTT
>JAZLKO010000091.1:0-26174 GCA_045597685.1 Prevotella sp. | reverse complement strand
TATTTTCAGTAAGTTAGCATTATTTATGAATTGTCATTAAGAATTGTTAATATTCTCTTGCAACATAAGGAAAATCAGAGTGTTACGCAAACATCTGACGGCTTAACATTCTGCAAAAGAGGTGTGCGAAACTTTAGTTAAGTTACAATCTACCGCAACCAATAGCCAGACGTAAAAAAGATTAAAAAATGTTTTTTTATTTTGTATTTCGCTAGGTTTGCACTAACTTTGCAAATTGAATTCGGGTGCAAAGCGGCGAACCAGGCTCTCCCTCGAACACCTTATGAACTAAAATGAATATTTAGAGCCTGCTTTAATTAATGTTTAATTATGAACAAACAACAATTTTTACGATGTAACTTATCCGCACAGGCCGTAGTTGTCATAGTGGCACTTGTTCTATTAATCAGCGGATGTAGCAAAACGGACGAGAGTGTACAATCAGGCCTTGAAAGTACTTGGAGAGCCATATATGACTCAGAATTAGAAGGAGAGCCTACGGAAACCGTAACGTTAGTCTTTTCTTCAGACGGTAAAATGACGTATAATTACGGTATCGCTCTCCCTGAAATTTCATTGGATGAGACAATTAGTGTTAATGGGACATGGAAGGCAGAAGACGGTAAATTAACCATCGCACTTCCAAATGAGGAAGACGAGATTGAAGAAGAATACAAGGCAACGTATTCGATTGAGGGGGATATTCTTAAAATTAAATTCGTTGACGATGATACATCCGAGTTGGAACTGAAGAAAATCAAATAAAGGAGATAAGCATTATGAAAAATCTATTTTATTGTACACTTGCTGTTGTAGCAGGATTATTCATTTCTACCAATGTTTATGCGCAAAGACCTGTATGGTTGTTAGGACATCGCTGCAATTCTTTAAAAATGATTGAGTATGCGCTGCAAGATGGTGGCAATGGTGTGGAAATTGACGTGACTTGCGGAGGTGAAAAAACAAAAGGAAGCCATTGGAACGTCGCTCACACGAAATTTGTGCCTAAAGAGAAATGTGATGACCGCGACTGGATGTCATTGGAAACCTTGCTGCAAAAGGATATTATCAAAAATGACCCACGCTTTTGTCTTCTTTACATAGATGTCAAAGATACCAAATACATCAAGGAACTTGTCGGTTATGTTCACAAGACTTACAAATATAAGACTCCAGGGTTTTATATCCTGTATGGTCTAAATCTGGAAGAAATGAAAAATATACCTATCGCTGACATAAAATTTCT
Source organism: Prevotella sp. (assembly GCA_045597685.1). Taxonomy (GTDB): domain Bacteria; phylum Bacteroidota; class Bacteroidia; order Bacteroidales; family Bacteroidaceae; genus Prevotella. The sequence continues at coordinate 24,928 of JAZLKO010000091.1, read as the reverse complement.
GACTGATAGTCTCAACACACACGAAGGATTCGCCACACAGCAAGACAAAGATATTGATGGTATTGAAAAAATCCTGAAATCAGTAAAGAATCCGTACCCGATTCAAAAATACTGTTATGTAGATGGAAAATTCACGAGTAGTTTCTCCTATTGGGACAAGCTCAGGGAAATAGCACCCAAGAAGAAGAATGGTAAAGTGACGGTACGTTCTGGATTCTGGACATGTCAGCATGCCAAACATGCAAATGGCGCTTATCAAGATAATGTCTTCTGCGACTTGACCATAGTGGAATGTAGAGGATGGGGAGGTTCATTCTTTTTCAGGCATGCTCTGTATTACACGTACCACACTTACATCAAAAACTCGGCGAAATATGGCCTCAAGCTTGCTACAAGGGGTGACAATTTTTGGTCAAGATACTGGTAAACGATACAATCCCAGAATCTTAACATTTTTCAAACTACGGGAAAACCTGACGGGTCTGTTTGTGCCCTGTCATTTCGCCATTTTTGGATGTTCAGGTTGAGTGAAAGGCTAATAGTAATAAACAAATAAACCCCTGAGAAAGTCAGGGGTTTTGTTTGGTTGTTGTGTGAAAAAATCTCTAAATGAGTTTAATCTTATCTTCAACAGCTGTGATCTTACCTTCTTTCAGAAGCCATCCCATACCAAGGAGGGTTTCTTCTTCAGAGATATTGGCAGCCTTTGCGATTTCACTGACAGTAAGTCCTTTTTCGGCAGCAGCCAGTGCTTGATAAACGTCACCAGCCTTGAAACCAACATTTTCGGCTTTATAGTCAATGAATTGCTTTTCTTCAACAATCACCTTTTTTGCAGCTTTCTTTGTTTCTGCTTTTGGAGCAGCAGTTGTCTTTTTTGTTGCCATAATGAAAATTTTAATTTACACCTTTAAAAAACTAACACATATTTTCTTTTGCGCTGCAAAGTTATATCTATTTGTTGGTATAATAAAGGTTTTTATGACAATTAATTCATAAAAGTGCTAAATTATTGATGCAAGTCAAGTTTGATTTGTAGTTCGTCCAATTGTTTGTCATCTACCTCGGATGGAGCATCGAGCATGGTGTCTCGTCCGCTATTGTTTTTAGGGAATGCAATGCAGTCGCGAATGCTGTCGAGTCCTGCCATGATGCTTACCCAGCGATCTAACCCAAATGCTAAGCCAGCATGTGGTGGTGCTCCGTATTTGAAGGCATTCATCAGGAAGCCAAACTGTTGCTGTGCCTTTTCTGGAGTGAAACCTAATACCTCAAACATTTTTGCCTGGAGTTTAGGGTCGTAGATACGCAATGATCCTCCACCTACTTCTATGCCGTTGCAGACAAAATCATAGGCCTTGGCACGTACTTTGGCAGGGTCGGAGGTGAGCAAAGGTATGTCGTCAGGGTTTGGCATTGTAAACGGATGGTGGGTTGACATCAGTCGCTGTTCTTCATCGCTCCACTCAAACAGAGGGAAGTCGATTATCCACAGGCATTCAAACTTGTTCTTGTCTCTCAATCCTAAGCGTTCTCCCATTTCTAATCGCAGAGAGCATAGTTGGATGCGCGTCTTGTTGGTATTGTTGCCAGAAAGGATGAGGATAAGGTCGCCTGGTTCTGCATTCATTTTTACTTTCAGATTGTCCAGTACTTCCTGGGAATAGAATTTATCCACGCTGCTCTTTACGCTACCATCGTCCTGAACGCGGGCATAAACGAGTCCCTTTGCTCCGATTTGCGGACGGCGTACAAAGTCGGTGAGTTGGTCGATTTGTTTTCTTGTGTATGAGGCACAACCTTTTGCGCAGATGCCACCGATGTATTCTGCTTCTTCAAAGACTGCAAAATCGCTTTTGCCTTTGAATACATCCATGAGTTCAACAAATTCCATACCGAAACGGAGGTCGGGCTTGTCGCTACCATATAGGCGCATGGCTTCTGCCCAAGGCATCTGGCGCAGTTTTGGCAGTTCTACGCCTCTGATTTCGCGGAACAGGTAGCGGGCAAGTTCTTCAAATGTGTTGAGCACATCGTCTTGTCCCACGAAACTCATTTCGCAGTCGATCTGTGTGAATTCCGGCTGTCGGTCGGCTCTGAGGTCCTCATCGCGGAAGCATTTCACAATCTGGAAATAGCGGTCGAAGCCTGCTACCATGAGTAGCTGCTTCAGTGTTTGAGGTGACTGAGGCAGGGCATAGAATTGTCCAGGGTTCATGCGTGAAGGCACTACAAAGTCGCGTGCGCCTTCAGGGGTGGAACCGATGAGGCATGGTGTTTCGACTTCGATAAAGCTCAGGTTGTCAAGGAAGTTGCGGATGAGGATAGTCATGTTGTGGCGCAGTTCCAAATTTTTGCGCACACTATTGCGGCGGAGGTCGAGGTAGCGGTATTTCATGCGCAGGTCGTCACCTCCGTCTGTGTTGTCTTCGATGGTAAAAGGAGGAGTGATGCTTTCGTTCAGTACATTCAATTCTTTTACCAGGATTTCAATGTCGCCAGTAGGAAGGTTCTGGTTTTTGCTTGAGCGTTCGCTGACAACACCTTTTGCCTGGACAACCCATTCGCGTCCAAGGGTGTTGGCCTTGTTAAAGTCCTTGTCGCCTTCACTCAAGACGAGTTGAGTGATACCAAATCTGTCGCGCAGATCAATAAATGTCATGCCGCCCATCTTGCGCGTTCTTTGTACCCATCCTACGAGGATAGTTTCTTTACCTGTATCTTCAAGGCGAAGTTCGCCGCAGGTGTTTGTTCTGTAATCTGTGTTAAACATTTGTTTTATATTTTTTTTGCGGTTATTCTGGATTTTCCAGATTTTCCGGATTTTCCGGTATTTCCGGGGGGTCCTTATAACCTCATATTACTACTAATTAAGAATATACACTTGCAGGAAGAGGAATGCCATTCCGAGGAGCCAGCCGAGAAAGACTTTGCCGCTGAAATGTTTCCAGAACCAGCTTATTTTTATATTTTCCATTCGCATGAGCACTATTCCGCTTAGTGAGCCGACAGAGATTATACTTCCACCGATTGCCGTGCAAAAGGCTATTATCTTCCAATAGGCACCATTTTGCACGAACCATGCGGCATCACCGAGTGTGCCTTCAGGGGCAATGTCGTACATGGAGAAAAACGTCATTGCAGTGGTGAACGATTCGAGTACGGTGCTTATCAATCCGGCAATTGTGCCAAGGATGAAGACATTGTGTACATTCTCCCACAACCACTGTGCAAACTGGTTCAGAAAACCTGTCTCTTTTACTGCACCTAAGGCGAGCATGATACCAATCACATAGAGTACAGCCTGTAGCCCTCCCTGCTGCATAGCCAAAGGTTTGCGTTGCTGGAGCATACGGTCGGACTGTATGAGTTTGCGGTTGTAGATTTCATTCATAACCCACAAGACTGCCAGTACGCATAATGCGCCAAGGAACGGACTTAGTTTTGTGATGTTGTGGAATGATGGTATGAACCACAGTCCAGCTAATGCAACCAGTCCCATGATGATGCGCTGCTTTATGCCCATACGGGTTTCATCGCCACGATAGGGTGCTGCTACCCATTGCAGTTCAAGCCGGTCGGGTAGTTTGCGGCTCAGAAGTAAAATTGGCAGACCGCAAGCGATCAGCACAGGTACAAGCAAGGAAAACGTATAGTTGGAAGCCGTAACAGCTTCACCGCTCCATAAAGCAAGCCCGATAGGGTCCCCGATTACCGTAAGGCAACCTCCGCAATTGGCTGCCAGCATGATAGCGCAACCAAAAATCATGCGTTCATGCCGTTTTGCCAGCAATTTGTGCATCAGTACGAGCATCATTGTTGTCACCGTGACACTTTCGATATTCGCTGAAAGAAGGAAGGTGATAAGAACCATCAACCATAGCATTACCTTACTATTGCGTGTACGGAGGAATTTTTTGAGAAAATCGAAGCAGCCGTTGGTCTCCAATATTTCCATGATGCCCATTGTAGCAAGTAGGAACAGCACAATCTCAGCCGCTTTCCCAACATACTTTAAGAAAATATTCTGTGCAATAAATAGTTTCACGTTCTCTGAAGTATGGGCTTCACCCATTAAGTAGATTAGGTATTCCCGTGTGTGCTCATGATACACGAATCCATAGCCGAAACTGATGTAAAGAATCCAGAACACAACAGCAAGAAACATAGCAACAGCAGCCTTGTTCACATTTGTGAAATTGGAGGTTGCAATTGCCACATAGCCTAACAGCAACAATACTACTATGATGATGGTCATACTCATTTATCGTTCTCTACTAAATAATTGCCTTCGGGTGTAATGATGATCTCTGTTGAATACGACATTTGCTCGTCGGGAATAGTGAGTGAGGCATTGAAGCTCAACCCTTGCTTGCAAGGTTTGTCGAAGCGCAGTCCTGTGAGTACGGCTTGTGAAAGAAATGATACGGGAATCTTTTGTGAAAGTTCCTTTTTGACAATGTCTTTATCAAATATCACTTTATCATCACTTTTTATCACAAGACGGATTTTATTGTCGTAATAAATGTTGTCAACCTGAATTCCTTCAGAAGTGTAGGTCTGCTTGAGGACTTTGTTGTCAGTGGATTGCAGAAATGTATAGTAGTGGTAGTTCTTACCTTGGCAACTGACTGTTGAATCCTGTACGATGGTTTCGGATGTTACAGGCTTGATGCCTTTATATGCAAATATTGTTGTATCTGTAGGAGTGTCGTATTTGCGGAGTTTGATAAGTTCCCCATTCAGGTTGGTAAACCAGAAAATGTGTGATGACTGATTCCTGATACCATATTTATCGATGCCAGCTCCATGAAGTTCGAGGCTGTCGTCAACAATGCGGAAATACATAGGAACATTCAGCGAGTCGGGAAAATAGATGGTATCGTTTTTTACAAACAGCGACTGCTCGCCAGAATCGACATTCGACCAGATTCCTTGAAAAAGCTGTTTGGCTTCCTTGTTTTCCTGGGCATCGCCACAGGATATCAGAAGCAAGATGAGCAGAGAACTGAAAATATGCCTTATCATTTCATCACTTTGATAATTCCTAAGTCTAATAGTTGCGCAAAGGTAACAAAAAAGGTTAGAGGTTAGGGGGTAGAGGTGACGTTTTTTAACCTTTTTTATCAAATAATATTAATTATTGATTGTCAATAGTTAATTGCCAATAAAAAAACAAAGTTTTTTCTTAACTTTGCACCGAAATGAAAAAAGTCAGATGTCCAAAATGCGATAATTACATCAGTTTTGATGAAACTCGTTACGAGGCGGGTCAGAAATTGGTCTTCCAGTGTCCTGACTGCGGAAAGGAATTTGCAATACGCTTAAAGTCTAAGAAGACTGGTGATGACACGTCAGATAGTCAGGTAGAAAAAGTTGGTAGCATAATTGTCATTGAAAATGTGTTTCACTACAAGCAGGAAATAAGACTCAATATTGGTGACAATGTCATTGGACGTTATCATAAAACCAGCGGCATATCTACTCCTATTGAGACAAATGACCCAAGCATTGATTTTAGCCATTGCGTAATCAATGTAAGCCGTGACAAAAACGGAAAACTTAAATACATCCTCCGCGATGGTCCCAGCAATACAGGAACATTTATTGATAATGAAATACTTGGCGACCGTGAACGCAGAGTTATTGAAGATGGAACGGTTTTCACAATTGGAGCCACATCTATAATATTGAAATGCTAAATATAGGGTAATAAAATGTTAGTAAACTACAAAAATGCGTTTGTCTATCAAGACGAACACTTAGTGCTTAGGAATGTCAATTTTGAGGTCAACGAAGGCGATCTTATTTATATAATTGGTAAGGTAGGTGAGGGTAAAAGTTCGTTGCTCAAAACCATTTATGCAGAATTGGATATAAAAAATGACTCTGGTCCGTGTGAGGTTCTCGGTGAAGATATGCACAAGCTGAAATTTCGTAACATTCCGAATCTGCGCCGCCAGATGGGTATTATTTTCCAGGATTTTAAATTGCTTGAAGATCGTAGCATAGGCAACAACCTGCGTTTTGTGCTTGAAGCAACAGGCTGGAAAAACAACAACGAAATAGAAGACAGAATTGTTGCTGCATTGACAGAAGTCGGTATGCTTGATAGCATAAACAAAATGCCTTATATGCTTTCTGGTGGACAAAAGCAACGTGTTTCCATAGCAAGGGCCATACTTAATAATCCGAAAATTATCCTTGCTGATGAGCCAACTGGACATCTTGACCCAGAGTCGGAAGAAGGCATATTGCAACTTTTCCAGGACATCAGCAAGAAGGGAACGGCTGTGGTAATTAGTACGCACCACTATCATATTCTTGACCAATACCCAGGAACGGTTTATAAATGCCAGAACAAGGAATTCTTCAAAGTCACAGACTTCAACGAGCTGTCCGACATTGACGAAAGAGCATAAAGTATAACGAAAACGATAACGAAAACGATAACCGCAATACTATTCGATACTATTCCCAACTATTCTCAACTATTCTCAACTATTCAATACTATCTATAACTATTCAATACCATTAACAACTATTCAATACTATCCCCAACTATCCATAGCCGCAAAAAATGAACAACGAACAATTACTGCTGCGCAAGAAATCCCCTGTTCAGATAAAGAACAAGAAAGCAGGATTTGAATATTTCTTTATTGAGGAATATACTGCAGGTATTGTACTTACTGGTACTGAAATAAAATCCATTCGTGCAGGTAAAGCTTCGCTCGTGGATACGTATTGCCTGATAATAAATGGTGAGTTGTGGGTGAAGGGGATGAACATTTCCCCATACTTCTACGGCAGTTACAATAATCATGTGGCTAAGCGTGACAGGAAGCTGCTCTTGAACCGGCGTGAGATAAATAGATTGTTTTCTGCCACACGACAGACTGGTTATACCATTGTACCATTGTTGCTATTTATTGATGACAAGGGCAGGGCAAAGCTTGATATTGCTCTATGTAAGGGAAAGAAAGTCTATGACAAGCGCGAAACACTGAAGGAAAAAGAAGATCGTCGCGAAATAGACCGTATGCGAAAAAATTTTTAAGTGGGTTCTGAAAATTCAAAAATGAAATGAAGAAGATTTTAAGTTTATTGATTATCATTATTTCGCTTACAGCGAACGCAAAGGATTTTAAACTCAGCGTGACTATGGCTAATGCAAGTGCAACTGGAAAATGCTATATTCTATGGGTCAATGGTATTGATGGCGAACATATTGATTCTGTAGATGTTGTGGCAGGCAAAGCAGTATGGTCGCATAACTTTCAAACACCAGTAATGGCGAGTATAAAAGTGGAAAGTTCTCAATTGAACAAGGCTCGGAGGGCGAGATTGATATTTCTTCCAAATGAGAAATGCGATGTGGCTTTCACGACTGAAGGTGGTAAGATAGGCGGCTCAAAGGTGTATAAGAAAATGGGCGAAGCAGTAGAATTCATAACTGGACAAACACGTGAAAACCAGTGGCAGGTGATGACAGACTATCTTCAGAAATATGGTCATGAAGAATGGGCGTCGGTGCTTGCTATGGAATGCGGCTTGGACTTTTTCTTAAAAAATGCACAGCCTACAGCCAGAATAAAGAAACTTTTCGAAGATGTCAAGGTGATGCAGGATAAGGAACAAGAAGTACGGGCAAAGGAAGCACAGAAGGCTATGGATGCTCTTTTGAATAATCCAGCTCCAGAGTTTACGCTTGAAGACCTAAATGGCAATCAATTGGCTCTTTCATCGCTTCGAGGAAAATATGTGGTACTTGATTTTTGGGGGGCATGGTGTGTGTGGTGCATGCGCGGAGTGCCAAAGATGAAAGAGTATTATGCAAAGTATAAAGACAAGATGGAAATCTTAGGCATCGATTGCCGCGATACAAAAGAAAAATGGAAGGCAACTGTTGCTAAGCAGGAGTTGTCGTGGCTGCATGTCTATAATCCAAATGGTAGCGATTTAACTAAACGGTATGCCATACAAGGTTTCCCTACAAAGATAGTCATTGACCCTGACGGCAAACTAATAAAAATCATCGTAGGTGAAGATCCTGAGTTCTATACTTATATAGATGAGTTGTTTAGCGGTAGCAATTGAATTCGCAGTTCTGTCATGTAACTTCGGTAATTGTGAAGATGCTTTGTGAGTCACCTGTGATGATAACGATGACGATAACGAAACTATACTAAACTCTAAGGTATGAATAAATGAGGAAGGCTAAAACTGTTGCCAGAAACAGTTTCAGATACTTTGCTTGGTTGTGCTGCCAAAACCAGAAAAACTCAGCAATAATAACGTAGAGAAGTATTACCTGCACCTTATTTATATGTATGTCGTGAATAGCAGTGTAGGGTAGGGTGGCAATGTATTTGAGTGTTGATGTCAGCATCAGCACTACTACCGTGATTGCTTTGCCAATCCACAGCTGCACGGTAGCTATTGGACTGGCTATGAAGAATAAGCACGAACCATAGAGAGTCAGTGTTGCGAGTGGAATGGCGACATAATTTGCCAATAGGAATGTGAAACTGAATGTTCCGAAATAATAGGCAATAAGTGGTGCGGTGGCTGCCTGTGCTGAAATGGAAATCAGCGTAGCATTCCAAAACCATTTGAATACTTTATGTTCCTGCAGCCATCGGGCATCAATAGTGTTATTGAGTATAGGGAATATGATGTGAATTCCCGATAAAGCTAAAAACGATAACTGAAATCCTGTATCGAAAAGGCTTAATGGGTTGAATGCTAAAATGATGATGGCAGCAAGTGCAATGGTGTTGAGCGATATGCGGTTTCTGCCGATTGCTCCCACGAGTCCATAGATGGTGATCATTATGGCACTACGCACGGCGCTTATAGGCATACCCACGAGTAATACATAAATCCAAATAGGAATAATTGTAGCTATTGTGGTAAAAATAAGACGTAAGGAGTGATTGCCGCCGAAATGCGAGATCGGAATGAAGATGAGCATTATGAAACTGAAGATTATGCTAATATGCAAGCCAGAAAGAGCAAGCAAATGACTCACTCCAGTGTCATTGAATGTATTGCGTATATCCTTGTCAATCATGGTCTTATTGCCTAATACCATGGCAGCCACGATAGGATATTCACTATTGCCAATATGCGACTGCAGTAAGTTGAGTAGTTGGTCTCTGGCAAGAAGCATTTTCAGTTTTGTTCGCTCAATGACTGAAAGGTTTCTAAGGCTAATGACTTCCTTATGGAAACATTGTGGCATAATGAATGTGGAGCCTGCATAATCATGAATTTTCAAATATTCATTATAGTCGAAATTTCTTGTCGCCTGGCTCTTGCCTCTTGACTCCAACCCTTTTATGCAGCTATTTATCACCAGTCCGTCCCCAATTCGCAAAGCCGGATAACTGCCGTCATTGTCAATCATGAAATGAGCTTTTATTTTGCGTCCGACATTGGCTGACTGTGACGATTCACAATCTGTAAGCAGCAAATCACACGACACAGTGCGTTGATGGTAGGAAATAGGCGAAACAATAACAGCTTTATAGGTGGTATTTCCTCTTTCCCAAATATAGTTATGAGTGAACCATCCAAAACAGGAATAGCCAATCCAAATTACTGCGATGAGCAGTAAAGCTATCCTCACCATTGGGTAGAGTTGGATATAATCTATTTTTCGCATTACAACCTGCAAAATTATCGCAAGATGACGCGATAATTGCACTTTTAGACATTGAAGCCCTATTTATTTGTTAAAAAAACATAATAATCAATCACGAATTGTGAATTGTGAATTGTGGATTGATAATTTTTTCTTACCTTTGCACCCCGAAATCGAAATGATTGGAATGTTTTGGCTCATTAGCTCAACTGAATAGAGCATCTGACTACGGATCAGAAGGTTACAGGTTTGAATCCTGTATGAGTCACCAAAAATGAAGAAATAGAACCGGAAGTTGACTTTTGAGTTCTATTTTTTTTTAAGGTTGGTTTATAAAAACCGAACAACCATGGAAAAACTATGGAATAAGAATTATAATAGTGTTTTGGCAGGGAATTTCCTGATGTTTTTTTCCTTCCAGATGCTTGTGCCTTTGTTGCCGTTGTATCTTACCGACCGCTTTGGTGCAACAAAAGAGGAAATAGGAGTAGTGCTTGCAGGCTACGTTATTGCAGCTCTGCTAATTCGTCCATTCAGTGGCTATGTTGTAGATACATTCGACCGTCGCAAAGTGCTGTTGTGGTGCTATTTTCTTTTCTCGGCTTTCTTTTCAGGCTATCTTCTTGCGGGTTCAATAGTGTTGTTTGCAATAGTAAGAATCTTGCATGGTGCACCATTTGGTGCCGCTACGGTAGCCAATGCCACCGCAGCTATTGATGTGCTGCCATCATCAAGACGTGCTGAAGGGATTGGATTCTATGGATTGTCGGGCAATCTGGCAATGGCTATTGGACCAGTGATAGGCTTGTCAATGTATCATAATATTGGTAACTATAACCTGATATTCTGGCTCTGTTTGGCGACATCATTCGTAGGATTGTATGTGATGTATAAGGTGAAGGGACTGAAGACGATTAATACCGATGTACAGAAATCACAAAATTCAAGGCGGAATCTGAAAATAAAAAAAATCTCATTAGATAGGTTTCTCTTGATTGCAGCAATGCCTGAAATGGTTAGTATGATTTGTTATGCATTTTCGTATGGTGTAGTATCAACTTACGTTGCTATCTATGCCAAAGATGAACTGAATGTGAGAAGTGGTACAGGATTGTTCTTCAGTCTGTTGGCAATAGGATTGATTCTGTCGCGATTCCAGGGTGCACATGCATTAAGAGCTGGAAGGATAACTCACAATGCTAATGTGGGATTGTGTTTCTCGCTTGTGGGCTTATTGATTTTTGCATCCTTGCATTATGAATATGCAATGTATGTTGCCGCTTTTACTATTGGATTAGGCAATGGACACATGTTTCCCGCCTATCAAAATATGTTTATCGGCATGGCACCAAATTCAAAACGTGGTACAGCTAATTCCTCAATACTCATTTCGTGGGATTTGGGACTTGGACTGGGAATGTTGGCGGGAGGTGTGGTATCGGAATATTTTGGTTATCACGCAGCATTTTGGATGGCATGGCTAATGAATCTCTCTGGCGTAATACTGTATGCATTCTACGGAAGAAACCACTATCTCCGCCACAGATACGAAGACATAGTTGATAATTGACAATACCCGTACAACCGTATATAAAATGGTAAATAATAGATTATTTCAGGAAGTGTTTGCTACATTGTTGCTTATTGTGGCCAGTCCGTTAATATCGCCAGCACAGACCAAAATGCGCGATGTGTTTGCTGCTATGCCCGATAGTGTTATTCCCTATCTAACAAAGAACAACAGGCTTGATTGCATCGACTTCATTGAGGGCAATGTTAAGATGGAGGTGGAAAACATGTTTGAGACCAAGTCGTTGATGGAGGAACTGACTGCTGACTATCTGAAAATGCGTTTGAACGAAACCACAACCCTTCAACTGAAAATGCTGACAGCGCAAGGTTGCGACACACTAATTTGTATGATTAAAACAATGAAACTTCCAGAAGAAGATTCTTACATGCAACTGTTTGACTTAAAGTGGAATAGTGTTGATGGCCTGAATGTTTTTGAAGAGTCATTTAGTACTGAAGGAGGAGCAAAACTGGTAAGTATGTCGTTCAGTAAAGACGATGATGTGCTGACGATAAGAAAGTCGGAACTATTGACTTGCGACAAAGATTTGGCTATTCCGAAAGAAGTGCCTGAATGGCATTATGTTTGGGATGGTCGTCAATTTGTGCAGCGTTAGGAATTGTCTTCAAGTCCACCTTGCATTAGAAAGTGCAAATGCTATCCCAATCAATTAGGTCTGCTCGGATGTAGCCTTCTGTGCCAAAGTAGTTTACATGGAACCATCCGTTTTGTAGTCCTAAGCATTCAAAGCACTCTGGCAAATCGCCTTCGTAGGTTATCTGTCCCACTTTTGGTGAAGAAGTATTGGGCTCTTTTCTGATATTCACCACTTTATGCATCGCACTATACAAGGATCCATCTCCATCTTTCGCACGATAGATTACAATTGTGTTGCCCTTGCGTGGGATTTCGCCCTCATCTTGGACTTCAATTGTGTATGTGTCGGCATTTATTCGCAGCAGTCGTCCCTCACAGTTTAAAGTCTTGTTGTTGACTACAACAGCCCCTTCAAATTTCGTCTGCTGGTTATCGCGAAAAGCAACCATTTCATCGGAAGAACGTAGGTATAGTTCTTCCGATGGTCTAAAGTGAGTCGCATGCAATTCTGCACTTCCGTTATAGAGTGTAATTTCTGTTTCAGGAATGTTGTAATGTGTAATGTGGCTAATCTTGCCTTTGCCACTAACAACACGAAAACTGTTTTTCGGGAAAGTTGATGTCGGGAAATAAAACTGCTTGACGGTATTATATGCATTTATCCGTAATGTGAAATCATCAATACAATGGTTTGCCCACCGTGTGGCAGGAGTGAGCTTGTAGTCAACAATATACTGATTGCCTATACTGTAACTCATCTTGTATGAATATTTGTGCTTCACGATATTCTTCCCGGGATGAAAATTGGCATTAAACTTATAGACGTATGCAAAACTAACTACAGAATCAATCTGAGCATTGTAAACGGCATCGCCACAACCATAATCGTTGGAATATTTCCATTTTGTCAAATCGAGAGGTCTCCCATCTGTGCTGCCAAGTCGGCAGATGTCTTTTGAGTAGTTGAGTGCCTGACCGTTCATGACGACAGAGAAATTTCTGATGTAGGGATGTTCTTTCTGCGGATTGAGTGAATCGCCACTATTATAAGGTGCATTGGCTTCAAATCCCATAATTACATTTTTTGCCATTCCATCGTTGAAAAATTCATAATACACATCAATATCAGCCATTCCGTTGTCATTTAGTGAAATGGTGAGTATTTCCTTGGTTACTTTGATTGAGGTTTCAGCAAGTGGAACGAGCTGATTGCCGTTCATGAAATACACGCCATCATTGCCAGATACGGTGCTGATAGAACACAAGATAGCGATTAGTAAGGTAGTTGTCTGTTTCATTATGATTTTTTCAGCGATTGGATTGTTTTTTATTGCTATATGCAATAATATAACTATTTTTTTTCTTAATTATTTTAAATTTTTATAAAAATATTTGGTGGCATATAAAATTTACACTAATTTCGCGACGAAATTTTTTATTCATGAAACTGATAGTAATGACTCAGCCGGTATTGTTTACCGAAGAGGATAGGATTTTGACCTCCCTCTTCGAGGAAGGCATGGAGTCGCTGCATATCAATAAACCTGATGCTTCGCCAATGTTTGTAGAGCGGTTGCTGTCGTTGCTTCCAGAGGATTACTACGAAAATATTTTTATCCGCAATCAATTTTATTTGCGCAATGAGTACAAGTTAGCGGGAATATGCTTGGAGGATGAAAACGATGGTGTACCTATGGGAGTGAAAGGGAAAGTGGCTTGTATTTGCAACAACATTAAAAACCTTGCCGACAAGGAATTGCGCAAGAAATACCAATATGTGATACTAAACAACTGCTTTACTGATGGTGGTTGCACAATGAAGCAGTTGGAAGATGCCGTTAATGTTGGCAGTATCAACAAAAAAGTTTATGCCATGGGCGGAATGAATACCGACAATATCAAACTTGCAGCACAGATGGGCTTCGGTGGGGTGGTGTTGTGTTCAGACCTTTGGAGCAGATTTGATATTTGTAAGCAAGATAGTTATAATGGTGTGTTGAACTATTTTGCAAATGTTAAAAAGATTATAGGATAATAATTATGGCTAAAAAAAATGACTCTTTTGTAGTCTTCTCTGGTTCTGCTTCAAAGTATCTTGCAGACAAAGTTTGTGAATACCTTGAAGTTCCTCTTGGTAAATCACAAAAAAACGAATTCTCTGACGGAGAATTTGAAGTGTATTTTGAAGAATCCGTCCGCGGTAAGAATGTCTATATTGTTCAGAGCACTTTTCCGAGTTCTGACAATTTGATGGAGTTGCTGCTGATGGTTGATGCTGCAAAGCGTGCTTCTGCCCACAAGATTGCTGCGGTAATTCCATATTTCGGATGGGCACGTCAGGACAGGAAGGATAAACCTCGTGTAAGTATTGGTGCAAAACTGGTAGCCGACTTGTTGAGTGTGGCAGGTGTGAGCCGCATCATAACTTTCGACCTTCACGCCGACCAGATTCAGGGATTTTTTGATGTGCCGGTTGATCATCTTTATGCATCAACTGTAATCATACCATACATCCAAAGTCTTAAATTGAAGAACCTGTGTATTGCCTCTCCAGATGTTGGTGGTTCAAAGCGTGCAAATACGTATGCAAAGTTCTTCCGTTGTCCGCTTGTGCTTTGCCACAAAGTGCGTCTGCGTGCCAATGTGGTGGAAAGTATGCGCATAATCGGAGAGGTAGAAGGTAAGAACGTGGTAATTGTTGACGACATGGTTGACACGGCAGGTACAATAACAAAGGCTGCCGACTTGATGAAACAGAACGGTGCGTTGACTGTCAGGGCGGTAGCTTCTCATTGTGTGATGAGTGGTGAAGCTTCAGAACGAGTAGAGAAATCAGCACTTGAGGAAATAGTTTTCACTAATACGATACCTTATACGAAAGGATGTACAAAAGTCAAGCAACTCTCAGTTGCTGAAATGATTGCAGAAACAATTCTTAGGAATGAAACACATGAGAGTATCAGTTCGCAATATTTGGTGTAAATAATTGATTTTGGAATTCAAGGAATTAGGAGTTTCCCACCTTTAAGAATAATAGTTATGAATAAAGTAATGCTTATTGGCAATGTTGGCCAAGATCCAGAGATTCGCTACGTTGATTCCGACTTAGCAGTAGCAACACTCAGTCTCGCAACAGTAGAACGCGGTTACAAGCTACAGAATGGTACAGAAGTGCCGTCAAGAACAGACTGGCACTATCTTGTTTTCTGGCGCGGGCTGGCAAAAATTGTAGAACAGTATGTTCGCAAGGGTGATAAAATTTATGTTGACGGCAAGATCCGCACACGCTCATACGATGACAAACAGGGCGTTAAACGCTATGTTACAGAGGTGCTTGTGGAAAATCTGGAAATGCTGTCTTCAAAACTTGCACCTGCTGAGAATATAAAAGTTTCGGAATCCGAAGAAGCGCTTGGATAATATTCTGGCCTATATTACTTTTAACCCGATAACACCATCCATAATAGTATCAGCTGCTTTAGCACTACTATTATTGTTGGTTAGTGGTTTTGTATCTGCTTCGGAAATAGCGTTTTTCTCGCTTTCTCCATCTGACATCAACGAACTGGAGGAAGAAAAAACAGATACTGACCGTAAGGTTATGCAGTTGAGAAGGGATTCTCAACGAACATTGGCAACAATATTGATTGCAAACAATTTTGTCAATGTCACTATTATCATGCTTTGCAACTACAGCCTGTCGCAATTCATGAATTTTGCTTCACCATTAGTGGAGTTTCTGATAATTACCGTATTACTCACATTCCTGCTATTGCTTTTTGGTGAAATTGCCCCAAAAGTTTTCGGTGCACAAAATCCGCTTCGCTTTTGCCGAATGGCATGCAATGGGTTGATGTCTATCAGAAAATTATTCTGGTACATGGCATCGTTTCTTATGCGCTCAGGCAAAATAGCAACAAAGATTGCCTCGAAGAATCAGCATCAGCTTACAGTAGATGACCTGGAACAGGCTCTTGATCTTACGAATGAAAACGATATAAAAGAAGAGCAGAGCATGCTCGAAGGCATAATACGCTTTGGCGATGAAACAGCAACGGAAATAATGACCTCGCGTCAGGATGTGATGTCGATTGAGATAAACACAACTTTCGATGAAGTGCTGCAGTTTATAGTGGAAAACAACTATTCTCGTGTGCCGGTTTATCAGAATACTATTGACGATATAAAAGGTGTGTTATACATAAAAGACCTTTTGCCGCATTTGAGAAAGCAAAAGACCTTCCGTTGGCAGTCTTTGATTCGTCCGCCATATTTCGTGCCAGAGACAAAGAAAATTGACGATTTGTTGCGTGAGTTTCAGGACAATAAGGTTCATATTGCAATCGTGGTGGATGAATTTGGAGGAACAAGCGGTATTGTCACTCTCGAAGATGTAATAGAGGAAATAGTTGGCGAAATAAACGATGAATACGATGAGGAGTCTAAGATCTATACTCGTCTGAACAAGAATACTTATATGTTTGAAGGTAAAACGCTACTGACGGACTTCTATAAGATAATGAAACTCGATGATGAATATTTCGACGATGCAGCAGGCGATGAAACAGATACTCTTGCAGGGTTGCTGTTGTCTGCCAAAGGTGAATTTCCTGAAATAGGAGAGAAAATAGAAATAAAAGATCTTACCTTTGAAATCATCGGAATGGATGAACGTAGAATATTGGAAATCAAAATAACACAACATATTCAATGAGATTTATAGGAATTATCCCTGCACGATATGCGTCTGTACGTTTTCCAGGTAAGCCATTAGTGATGCTTGGTGGGAAAACTGTTGTACAACGCGTCTATGAAAGAATTTGTCAATCATTACAAGAGGTTTTCGTGGCAACCGACGACGAACGTATTGAAAAGGCAGTCAGAGATTTTGGTGGAAATGTGATTATGACCTCTCCGACTCATCCATCAGGAACAGACCGCGTCTGTGAGGCAGCAAGAAAGGTGTTGCTGTCAGAGAAGGTTGGCGAAGATGTGGTAATCATTAACATACAAGGTGACGAACCGTTTATCGCAACTTCACAAATAGAATCGTTGTGCAGATGCTTTGATGACGAAGCAACTCAGATAGCCACACTGGCCAAACCTATTACCGACAAGCAAGTGCCATTCAATCCAAACTCACCAAAAGTGGTGGTTGACAATAATGGGTTTGCACTTTATTTCTCACGTTCACCAATTCCTTTCAATCGTGAGAATCCGTCTTTGAGCGAAGGAGTGAACTCTGGAGTTTATAATAAGCATATTGGCATTTATGCCTATCGTTATTCCGTGTTACAGGAAATAACAAAACTGCCTCAATCGTCGCTTGAGTTGACAGAAAAACTTGAGCAGTTGCGCTGGTTGCAAAACGGATATAAAATCAAGGTAGCCTTGACTGATATTGAGACAATAGGGATTGACGTGCCAGAAGATTTAGCAAAAGCAGAGATTTATTTGGCAAGTCATGAATTCTGAGATATGAGTCCACAAAACCATAAAACTGTAAAACAATGAAAACAATATTTCTAATAGTAACAATGTTGATGTTCGCAATGGAAACATTCGGACAACAGCAAAAATTAGAACCTATAGAGCAGTCTTCATCCAAGATTATTTATGGCAAATGTAAAATAACCGATGACAAGATGCAAGGCACGTATGAAGGCGAAATCTTCAAGTACAAGCCATGGGGCATGGGAACTGCTATTTATGAAAATGGCGATAAGTATCAGGGCGAATTTTATAAAGGCAAGCGTCAAGGACACGGCATCTGTTTATACAAAGATGGCGAAAAATACGATGGCGAGTGGCTAAACAACATGCAGCATGGATACGGAAAATTTACTTATTCAAATGGGAATGTCTATTCTGGCTTGTGGTATAAGGAAGTACCACAAGGTCACGGCATCATGAATTATCATAATGGTGATGTTTATAATGGCGATTGGGCAAATGGCAAACGTGAAGGCCAAGGCACTTACAAATATGCAGTTGGAGCATATTATAAAGGTTCTTGGCGAAACGACATGAAACATGGCTCTGGCGTATTCGACTGGGGCGATGGTTCACGTTATGAAGGCATGTGGCAGTTTAATGTTCGTTCAGGAAAAGGCGTGTATGTCTATTCCACAGGCGACCAATATCGTGGTGATTGGCACAATGATAAGCAGCATGGCAAAGGCATTTACAAGTTTGTGAATGGTGATGTTTATGAAGGCGACTATGTTGCAGGTGAGCGCACAGGTGTCGGCATCTTTACATTTGCTATTGGTGATAAATATACCGGACAGTTTGTAAAAGGAGAAAAGTCGGGTAGGGGAATACTGCGACTTAAGAATGGCGATGTCTATGACGGATACTGGAAAGACGATAAGGTAAGTGGACATTGCAAATTCACTACTCATAATGGAGATGTGCTTGAAGGCGATTTCAAAAATGGAAAACTTGATGGCATGGGAGTGGTGTATTATCAGAATGGCAGTAAGTTCCGCGGAAACTTCAAGGATGGCAAGAAAAACGGACCAGCCGTTGAAGAAGATAAAGACGGCAAACGCTTCGAAGGCAATTACAAAGATGATATTCGTGATGGCGAGTTCGTGGAGAAAGACCGCAACGGAGCGGTTATTGCCAAAGGTACATACGAAAATGGCCGCAGAAAATTGCAACAATAAGAAAAAATCCGAAAATCCGAAAAATCGAAAAATCAAAAATCCATAAATAAAATTAGTATGATAATTGATAGTTTAGAAAATTTTGAGAAATACGTTGGACTTAATCCATTGTATAATAAAGTACTTGATTTCCTGAAGAAAACAGACCTTAACACTTTGCCAGAGGGAAAAACATTCTTAGATGGTGAAGATTTGTTCGTAAACATACAGATTGCCAAAGGCAAAACTCAGGATGAGGCAGTCTTGGAGACACATAACAAGATGATTGACATCCAGATACCACTCGACACCGCAGAAGAGTATGGTTATTCTCCAAGAAAAGATTTGCCAGAATTGGAGTACGACGAAGCAAAAGACATTACTAAATACCCTGACGTTAAAAGCATGTGCTACGTAAAGGCAAAGCCTGGTATGTTCTGTATCTTCGACATTCAGGATGGTCATGCTCCATGTATAGCTAAGCAACCTATCAAGAAAGCAATATTCAAGGTAAAAGCCTAAGAGTGAAACTCTAAAGAGATGATAGCAAAGCCACATAGCCATCTTGGTTTGGTGAAAAACGACCCATGGCTCGAACCATTTGAAAAAGCCATTAACGGCCGTCATGAACACGTGCTGCAAAAACTTGATGAACTGACTCATGACGGTCAGATTGAACTCAAGGACTTTGCCGATGGTTATTTGTATTTCGGACTGCATAAAACCAGCAAAGGGTGGGTCTTCCGCGAATGGGCACCAAATGCAACGGAAATCTTTCTTATAGGCGATTTCAACCAATGGCAACCTGTACCCGACTATCAAGTGAAACGGATTCCAGGTACCGATAATTGGGAGTTATTATTACCTGAAGATGCACTACATCACGGTGAACATTATAAAATGCTGGTTCGCTGGCAGGAGAACGACCATTTTGGCAGAGTCAGAACGTGTGAAGCAGAAAGAATTCCTGCATGGTGCAACAGAGTAGTACAAGACAGCACAACTCATATTTTTTCAGCCCAAGTCTGGGAACCTGCCAAACAGTACGTATGGAAGAAAAAGCGATTCAAGGCAAATGCCAGTCCGCTTTTGATTTACGAATGCCACATAGGAATGAGTCAGGATGCTGAAAAAGTAGGCACTTACAACGAATTCAGGGAAAAAGTCTTGCCGCGCATCATAGCCGATGGTTACAACTGCATACAACTTATGGCCATTCAGGAACATCCATATTATGGAAGTTTCGGCTATCATGTGAGCAGTTTCTTTGCACCTTCAAGTCGGTTCGGTACTCCAGAGGAACTTAAACAACTCATCGACACAGCCCATCAGAATGGCATGGCAGTCATTATGGATATTGTCCATTCCCACGCTGTTAAGAATGAAGCCGAAGGATTGGGTAATCTCTGTGGCGACCCTAATCAATACTTCTATCCAGGCAATCGCCATGAGCATCCACAATGGGATAGTCTATGTTTCGATTACGGCAAGAATCAGGTCTTGCACTTCCTGCTTTCAAACTGCAAATATTGGCTTGATGAATTCCATTTCGACGGTTTCCGCTTCGATGGAGTAACATCAATGATTTATTACAGTCATGGGTTAGGAGAGGACTTCTGTAGTTATGATGACTACTACAATGGAGGACAGGACGATAATGCAATATGCTACCTCACATTAGCCAACCTGCTGATTCATCAGGTAAACAAGAATGCCATTACCATTGCCGAAGATGTTAGCGGAATGCCAGGACTTGCGGCAAAGTTCAAAAATGGCGGATACGGCTTCGACTATCGTTTAGCGATGAACATACCCGACTATTGGATAAAGACCATCAAAGAACTGAACGATGAGCAATGGAAACCATCCAGCATACTTTGGGAAACCACAAACCGACGTGCTGACGAAAAGACAATCAGCTATTGCGAAAGTCACGACCAGGCATTAGTGGGCGATAAGACTATTATTTTCCGTCTTGTGGATGCCGACATGTATTGGCATTTCAAGATTGGCGATGAGAACGATGTTGCCCAACGTGGCATTGCTCTGCACAAGATGATTCGTCTTGTAACGGCATCTACAATAAATGGCGGCTATCTAAATTTTATGGGAAACGAATTTGGGCATCCTGAATGGATTGATTTCCCTCGTGAAGGTAATGGATGGAGTCATAAGTATGCGCGACGCCAATGGAACTTAGTCGATAATCCAGAACTTTGCTATCACTATTTAGGCGATTTCGACAAGGCAATGATGCACCTTATAGGAAGCACAAAAGATTTCCAGAATTATCCTGTTGTGGAAATTTGGCACAATGATGGTGATCAGGTTCTTGCTTATATGCGTGGCAATCTGCTGTTCGTCTATAATTTCTCTCCTGAACGGTCATTCACGGATTATGGACTTCTTGTACCAAAAGGCTCGTACAAAGTGATACTCAATACAGATGCTCGTGAGTTTGGTGGATTCGGATTTTCTGACGACACCATGGAACATTTCACAGGATTCGACCCCGAATATGCCGCCGATGGCAAAGAATGGCTAAAACTTTATCTACCAGCACGCACAGCAGCGGTGCTGAAAATGTGAATTGTATAATAAATGTTTCGATTAAGCAATACCCCAAGCAGTACATTGGCTGTGCGGACTATTTGTCTCGTAATATTCCTGATTTTCAGCTTTTTGTATCTTTATAAATTCCAAGGCGACACGTATGCCGTAGCACAGCATATTCTCTCTGACGGAAAAACCTCATACAACAATCTGATAGGTGCAATTGTCCTCACAGCAATCTTATACTTTCTGCATGTAGTCACACTCTATTTTGTGCGCTTGCGGCCTCATTTGTATGCCTTATCCTACACGCCATCGTTTCTATTGCTAATCTTGCTAACTTACATAAATTCACAAGTCGTACAGCATAAGTCTGTATTGATGCTCTTCCTCATAATACCATTGATGATAGCAGCCGTGTATGTTGTGTTCTATATTGCAAAATCTCCACAATTGCACGATCGTTCTTATTTCACAATCTCAATCTTCACACGTGAAATGTGGAACAATATCCTCATCATGGCAGTTTTGATGTTTCTCACAATACTTGCAGGAAACAGCGACAGGTCGCTCCACAACAGGATGAACTATGAGCATAGGGTAATAAATTATCATGCCGAAGTCATGCGCATGCAAAAGATTCAAGCAGAAAAGGATTCCTTGCGGCAGAAGGCAATAGATGACAGTATCAAGGCAGTAAAAGATTCCATCCGCGAACGTGAATTCAAACTACCATCCTTATAGTATCTACTCACCCCTTTTTGAACCAAGGTGACGGGTATGTCTGACCAACATCGACAACTACAATATGAAATTATGTAGTTTATCCTGAGCCTGTCGAAGGACACTTACAGCGCTTTAGAGTATTGTCTATCCAATTACGTAGCGCTATCGCACTACGCTATGTTATTACGCTCCTACAGAGCTTTTTATCTAAAACCCATAACCAAAAAAATAGGACTGCATTCATTTGCAGCCCTATTCTATCTTATATTCGTATTGATTACCAACCGAAGCTTATATCTTCCTTTGCATCATAGGCACCGGTGTTTTCTTCGTTGGTTACACTCAATACACCCTTTGATGCATCCAAAATTCTGTTCTCAAGCCTTACCTTTATTGTCTTTATGGTAGGAGTTGCATATTGTTTTTTCATTTCTTCAAGTATTTTTTGCCGTTAATAATTACTATTCCCTTGTAGTTGCTGTCAACACGCATGCCGTTGAGGTTGTAGATGACTTTGTTTTCGTTTTGAGCTTGCCCTGAGCCTAGTTTACCCTGAGCCTGTCGATGGGAAGGGTTATCGTACAAAGTTATGCCTGTTGGTTCGTTGAAGTTTATTTCTATGCTTTCCTTCGACGACGATGCCTTGCGCTTCAGGTAGAAACGATATGGGTTGAGGTAAGCACCCTCGCCAGCCTTCATAAACTTGCCGCCCTTCAGTGCGTACCAGTCACCGCTGATGTCGCCATAGTTCAGTTTTTCGTATGTACCAACAATCTCGAAGTCTGTAAGGTCGCTATTTGTATTTTCCACAGTTACCTTTACTGTCTTGCTTGAAACAGAAATTGTCTGCTCGCCTGTAGTCTTTGCCTTTATCAGATAAGGAGTGTTTGCCGAGGTCTTGCCTTCTGTCATCAGAGTCACATTGATTGCATCTGCCGAAGAAGTAGATATTTCATAGACATCGAAGTTAGCGAGGTCGGTCTTCACACCCAGTTCAAACGGCACATACAATGCCTGCCAATCGGTATTGTTGAACGTACGCTTATACTGCAAGTCGTTTACCATAGCCTCCACAGGCACATAAACTTTTTCTATGCCTTCGCTCAGTTCCACGTCAGAAGTAGCATCCCAAGTCTCAAAACTATACTCCCCAGCACTGCTCCTTGAGTAAGCGGAGTAAGCCACGATAGTATTGCCATAAGTGTTGCCTGACTTAAAAACTGTTCCAAAATTAGAAGCGTATGCCCCCTCACTACCTAATGGAACATGCAAAGAACAATTGTATACGTAAGCAAAACAAAATGAACCAATCGTAGGAACATTGATGCCCTCTGCAATTATGTTTATCAATTTTGAACAGCTCCAAAAAGCAGAATATCCAATCGAAGTCACTGATTTAGGAATTGTCACACTTGTCAAGCCTGAACAGTATTGAAAAGCATTATCTCCAATCGAAGTCACGGATTCAGGGATTGTCACACTCGTCAATTTTGAACAGTCTTCAAAAGCAGAACTTCCAATCGAAGTCACGGAATTAGGGATTTCAATACTTGTCAAATTTGAACACTCGTAAAATGCTTTATCGCCAATCCATTTTGTACCTTCTTTAATATTATATGTTGATAGTGTCTTATCAGCCGCCTCAACCAAATATGTATCAGCATAACGAAGATTATTTGTCACAGGAAGAGCATTACAGCCCCAAAAAGCATAACCGCCAATTGAAGTCACGGAATTGGGGATTGTCACACTTGTCAAGCCTGAACAATGATAAAAAGCATAACTGCCAATTTTTTTTGCTGTAGTCAGTTCCGCCTTCGTTACAGGCTGTTCATTCAAATATAGATTATGTGCATACAATAAAGGATTGGCAGAACCATCTTCAAATTCAATTTCTGCCCACTTGTCCAAATCGGTAATGTTGACTTCTCTCAATTTATCACATAGATAAAAAGCATAATCTCCAATCGAAGTCACGGAATTCCCGATTGTCACACTTGTCAAGCCTGAACAGCCATAAAAAGCCCTATCTCCAATCAAAGTCACGGAATTAGGGATTGTCACACTTGTCAAGCCTGAACAGTTACCAAAAGCACCAACTCCAATCGAAGTCACGGAATTTCCGATTGTCACACTCGTCAATTTTGAACAGTCTTCAAAAGCAGAACTTCCAATCGTAGTCACGGAATTAGGGATTTCAATACTTGTCAAGCCTGAACATTTATTAAAAGCATAATTGCCAATCCATTTTGTACCTTCTTTAATATTATATGTTGATAGTGTCTTATCAGCCGCCTCAACCAAATATGTATCAGCATAACGAAGATTATTTTCCACTGGGAGAGAAGTACAGCCATAAAAAGCCTCATTTCCAATAGAAGTCACGGAATTTCCGATTGTCACATTTTTCAAGCTAGAGCAATTAGCAAAAGCTCGGTTGTTAATCGATGTCACGGAATTGGGTATTTCTATACTTGTCAAGCTGGAACAGTCTTTAAAAGCATTATAGCTAATCAATGTTGTTCCTTCTTTAATATTATATGTGGATAATGTCTTGTCTACAGTCTCAACCAAATAGGTACCAGCATAACGAAGATTATCTTCCATTGGAAGAGAAGTACAATCATAAAAAGCATTAAAGTTAACCAATGTTACGGAATTACCATTTATCACACTTGTCAAATTGGAACAGAAACCAAAGGCATATAGACCAATCGAAGTCACGGAATTAGGGATTGTCACACTTGTCAGGCCTGAACATTTATAAAAAGCATAATCGCCAATCGAAGTTATTTGGTCTCCGATAGATAACGATCTTATATTCTGATGATTCCAGAACCAAGGCGCATCTTTATCAGATGTAGAATCATAATCCGCCATATCTCCGCTACCTGTGATGGAAAGTAGTCCCGTCTCTGTGTCAAGAGACCATGTTGCATTATCCCCACACGAACCAGAATAAACTGTTGCACTTGCTCCCATGCTTATCATCCCGATTAAGCAGAGCATGAATAAATGTTTAATAAAATTTTTCATTGCTTTATTTAGGGATTGTCGCAAATTAAGCGAAATAAACCTAACGATTTGATTGCCATTGTCATAAAGTTTTTGTATCTTTGCATAGAATAATGAAAAATCCCCCAAACTGCTTTGCAAGGCTTGTTTTGGGGGAAACGAAAA
>JAZLKO010000090.1:0-16435 GCA_045597685.1 Prevotella sp. | reverse complement strand
GGTAGTTTTGGGGTTCCCAAAAATGACAAAAACACCACGAAATAGGGTGTTGCGTCACCCATATTAGCGATTTTGAAAAATTATTGTTCTTATAATCAAAGAGTTACGATTTACAATAGTATAGGCTGTCAAAGTCAGGAGCAGGCTATTAGCGCGTAATAGTCTAATGACCGATTTGGGTTTAAAGTTTTATCTTGGATTCAACGTATTTCGCCAAATTTGGACTTCCATACTAACGCAAAAAAGAGAACTCCGCATTGGAGTTCTCTTTTTTAGATAAACGAACAGCTTAGATTAATCTATAGTATCCTTGAAACCATATCCATTATGGTAGCCTCCTGTTGCCAATTGGTTTGGAGTGATTGGCCAGAGGTAGATTGGTGTGGTTACATAGTCATAGTTTGTGAACAGGTGTTCATAATAGTCTTCCTTGTATTTCACCAATGCTGCTCCCCAGTCAACTGCTGTATAGCCGTTAGCCAGAAGTACTGATGCTTCAGTTTCTGATACTGGTTCGAAGAGACCTACTATTGCGAGGTTTGTCTTTGTGTTGTCGCCATACTTGCAGCCGAATGTCTCCCAACTGTCGTTCTGTCCGCGCCATCCTGGATAGAGGGCTGCATTGACATCAAGTTTTTCATTCTTTTCTGCAGGTGTTGCCTTTGTGAGGCGATAGCCTACAAGTGACTTCAAGTCGATAGACTTTGTGTAGATCTTGCTTGAAATTACGTTGCCGTTGGCGAATGTGTAAGAACCTTGTGCTTCGAGGCCAGTCATCATTGCGCCTGTGAGTTCCTTGATGCGCTTGATAGCTTCTGGAAGGATGCCTGTGCGGATGAGAGTCCAACGACGGTCGCCTTCACCAGCAAATTCAAATCCACGTTCTTCGATGATTGCCTTGAAGAGTGGGGAATAGCCGCTCTGTGGATAGAGACTGCCACATGCTGCAATGAATGCATCTACATTAGGATTGTCGAATGCACGTGAACGGATGATGGTGAGGTATTTCTTTGCATTGCTTTCATCGCCTAACAAAGCACATGCTTCTGCATAGCCAAGATAGATTTCTGAGATACGCATGTATGGTCCGTTGATTCCTGACTTACGTTGTGCTGCTGTGTTAGGATTGGCCTGACGGTTGTCGTCCCACTTGTTGAGTGAGAGTCCACCACCTGAAGACTTGGAACCTGGTGCCAGGGCAATAAGTTTTTCGTATCCCTTACCATCGCTACCTGTTACGGCTACAGAAATGTCGCGACGCTTGTCTTGTGGGTCGAAGATTCCATAATAGTAGGCTGGGTTGATACGAGCCTGACCGTAGCACTTGGTAGGGTAGGCATTAGAACTACCTCCGTCTGACGGACGTCCTGATGAATATGTGCGTTCGTCGCTTGTTGAGTTCCACTGCATTGGGTATTCATAGATGGATTCGTCGGCATAAACTGCATCGGAACTCATCATCTGCTGGAAGAATGCCTGGTAGTCGGTTGTATTGAATGTGATGCCTACAGGATTGTCGATGACTTTCTTGAAGTATGTCTGTGCAATCTTGTAAAGGTCCTTATAGTCTGAACGGCGTTCGTATTGTGCGTTCTGGACAGGTGTTCCCTTTGTTTCGAATGTGAGAGCCTCGCCATTGCCATTGGTATAGTTTACACTACCGTCTGTGCGGCGTGTCTGGAAACCTGCTCCTTCGAGTGCCATACGACCGATGAGTCCCTGTACATACTGCTTAGAGAAATAGTGCTTGTCTTTTGCATCTACATCAGGAATTTTTCCTTGGTCGTACATAGCAGGTTCTACAGCCATAAGGTCAGCGATGCAAACATCATAGATAGAGTCGCGACCAGCGAGTGTAGAAGCACCTACGCCGAATGTATGAACGTAAGGCACATCGCCATAATATTTAATCAGTTCGCGGTAGGCTGTTGCACGGAGTGCTACGGCTTCGCCATAGAGTTGAGTGAGGAAGCTTGGAGTTGTTGCGCCTTTAATTTCTGTTTCGAAATTTTCTTTTTGTGCAATGGCTGTAATGATAGCATTAGCCTGACCAATCAGAGTGTAAAGGTTGGAATATGCTCCATCTTCCTTATCATACTGTGCAATGCCGTATGTCTTGGTCAATGTTCCGTTTTCATAGAAACATTCTGGAACGTGGCGTAGAGGCTGGTTTGCATAGCCTTCTGGGTGGCGTTCGATATCAGAGCCTGCGATGTCGGCAGCATAGAAAAGACCAGCTCCGAACACTTGGCTGTTGGCTGTAGCTCTCCACTGTTCGTATGCTCCTTCGATGGCTGCACGTGCAGTGATACTGTTTGAAAATACAAATTCAGCATCCACTTCTGAATCTGACTTTGTTTCAAGGAAATCGCTACATGAAGCAGTTGTTAAAACAACAGCTGCACACATCAAAATATATAATACTTTTTTCATAATTCTGTCCTCCATAATTAGAATGAAACGTTAGCACCAAATGTGAAAGATCTTGCTTTTGGATAAGCGCGATAGTCGTAGTTTGGTGTTGGGAATCCGCTGGTAAATGCAGAAGTATTGACATCTGGATCAAGTCCTGAATATTTCTTCAGGCAGAAGAGGTTGCCAGCTGTGAAATATACGCGGAATGAAGAGATGCCAATATGGTTTGTCCATATCTTAGGGAATGTGTAGCCTACTGTGAGAGTGTTGAGGCGCAAGAAAGAAGCGTCTTCAATGTATTCTGAACTTGTGATACCATATTCGCCATAGTATGTACCATGCTTTGTATTTGCATTCAGTTTTGCAAGTGCATCGATACCTTCAACCATGTAGATGTCGCCATTATCTTTGAAATCATAATACTTGAAGCAGTCGGAAGCATTGCTCAAACGGCTTGAACCGAAGCTTGAGTCTTTGTCGCCCATTACTGCACGCATTGCGTTTGCGTTGTAAATGTCGCCACCAATCTGGTAGGTGAATCCTAACGACATGTCGAGAGCTTTCCAACGGCCGTTGAGGTTGAGACCACCTGTATGCTTTGGCATTGTGTGACCGATTACCTGTGCTTTTGCTTCACCGTTTTCGTCGGCTTCGAATTTCAATGCTCCTGGGAATATCTTGCCATCAGCAGCGAGTGCCAATACGTTGGCTGCATAGTTGCCTACAGTTGCTACACCAGCAGCCTTGGCATCATACTTCAATGTGTATTTGCCTGTTGATGCATCGTAGTTGAATTCATCTACGGTGAAATAGCCGAGTGACTTGTAGCCTTGGATTGTACCAACTGGTTCGCCTTCACGGATGATGTAGTCGTAGGCAGGCTTACGCATTGTAGAGCCCCAGCCTGTGGCTACGTCAGCATTTGTTCCTTCGAGGATTTCCTTTACCTTATTGTTGTTGTAGTTGTAGTTAAAGTTTACTCCCAACTGCCAGTCCTTTGTGCGGATGATGTCGTAAGAGAGAGATACTTCAACACCGTTGTTGGCTGTCTTGCCTACATTCTGATACTGATAGCTGTAGCCTGTTGACGCATCGCAAGGAACGCGCATGAGGATGTCCTTAGTGGTGTTCCAATAGAGTTCGATGCTACCATTGAGACGGCTGTTGAGCATTGCAAAGTCGAGACCGATGTTGCGAGAGATTGTTGTTTCCCATTTCAGGTCAGGATTTGGCTTCATGTCGCCAGGAACATAAACAGTTACTGATTCGCCATCGACAGTAATCTGATTTGTTTTCCATGTTTCTTTCCAAAGAGAAGAGCTGATGTCGTCGCTACCGGAAGTACCCCAAGAAAGACGGAGTTTCAGGTTGTCTAACCAGCTTGATGCTGACTGCATGAATGGTTCGTCAGAAATACGCCATGCACCAGCGAATGCAGGGAAGTAGCCCCAATGGTGGTTAGGAGCGAACTTAGAGCTACCATCGGCACGGAATGTTGCTGTGAGCAGGTAGCGGCCAAGGTAGTTGTAGTTAGCACGACCGAACCATGAGTTGGTATGAGTAGGCATGCCATCGTTACTCTTTACATAGTCTTTACCCTTAGTGTTTACACCATATTGGTTTGACATATTGATGTTGGCAAATGCTTGTTCCTGTGTGAACTCTGCAGGATAGCCATAGCCGTAGATTTCGCTTGAAGAATTGCGTCTTGAAAGGAGTTCATGACCTGCAAGGAATGAGAGTGAATGATCTTCACCAAGTCCTTGTACTTCATAGTTGGCTGTTGATGTCCAGCGGATGTGATAGCCATGACCGTTTTCCAATTTTGCTGAGTTGTATTTGTTTTCAAGACCAGCATCCCATGTTTTTGCCTCTGACCAGTTGCGACCAAGGGTTACTTCTGATTTTGCTGTGAAGCCCTTAAACGCATTCCATGTCAGACCTGCTCTTGCACGCAGACGCTGCATGTTGCGGTTGTAGTCGTAGTTGTCGAGCAATGCTACTGGGTTGTGAATTGCTTCGGCACTTGAACTACCCATACCCAACAATGAAGGGTCGTCGTTTCCTCTTGGATTGTCGATTGGACGATAAGTGTAACTACCTGATGCATTGTCGAAGTGGTTACCCTTGATGCGAATTTCTGTGTAGCGGATGTCAACATCTGCTGAGAGAGTCTTGGCAATCTGCTGATTGATTTTGAAGTTTGCTCCCCAGCGTCTGAAACCAGAATTGATGCGGATACCATCATCGTTCATGAAGTTTGCGGCAGCATAGATCTTTGTCTTTTCTGTACCTGCTGTGAGCGAGATGTCGTGGTTCCATGTGTTGGCAGTTTTCAGAACGTCGTCCATGTAGTTGTGAACTTGGTCGTTCTTGTAATCATTTAAGTGGTTGCCGTATGCAGAACCGAGTCCGTAGTATTCAGCAATGCCTTTTGCGTATGAATCGTAAGGTCCGTATGCAGTAGCGTATGACCAAGTGTCGCGAACCATATCGTATGCACTCTGAACTTCGAGGTTTTTAGGGTTTTTCTTGAACTGGTAATACATGTTGTAACGGATTCTTGGTTTGCCAATCTGACCACCCTTTGTGGTTATCAGAATAACACCATTAGCACCACGGGCACCGTAGATGGCTGTTGTTGCAGCATCTTTCAGCACGTCGATACTCTCAATGTTGTCGGCTGGGATTTCATTCATTTCACTTGCATCGCTAAGCTGTACTCCATCAACAATTACCAATGGGTCGTTGCTCTGAGTGATAGAGCCACCACCACGAACGCGGATTGACATTGATGCTCCTGGACGACCATCCTGAGAAGTTACAGTAACACCAGGCAGCTGACCTTGCAGAGCCTGAGCAACAGAAGGGACTGGGTTAGCAGCCAGTTTCTCACCTGAAACAGATGCAACAGCACCTGTCAAATCGCGGCGTTTTACAGTACCGTAACCAATTACTACTACGTCGTTCAATGTCTGGGCATCTTCGCGAAGTACAACCTGTACGGTTTGTTTGCCACGAAGACTTATTTCCTGTGATGTATAACCAATGTAGGAAATAACCAGAACATCCGACGATTTGGCTGTAGGGATGGAGAACTTACCATTTATGTCGGTAGCTGCTCCTGTTGAAGTTCCCTTTACCAAAACACTTGCTCCGATAACGGCTTCACCCTTGTTGTCAACAACGGTACCAGAAATCTGAGCAAAAGACACTACACAGAACATGCTGAGGACTAATGCGACAGCAGTTCTTTTCACGTTAAATTGAACCATGATGTCTGTTCTTTTAGTTAGAAAAATAAAAATGAATAAAAATATAAATTGAAATATGGCGCAAATATATGAAAAAAAAACAATATACCAAATTTTTTTGATAAAAATGTTTCAAATGCGGTTTTACTCACCACTTTACGCTTTGAGTTCAATGCGGAAAGTGGTGCCTTTGCCTATTTCCGAACTTTTGACGAATATTTTTCCTCCATGATATTCTTCTACTATCCGCTTTGCCAACGAAAGTCCTAAACCCCATCCTCTTGACTTGGTGGTGAAGCCTGGTTTGAACACAGTCTGAAGATTTTTCTTGCGTATTCCTTTGCCATTATCGGAAACATCGAGTATCACCTTGTCGGCAACTTTTTCATATTGCAGACATATTATGCCTGAGCCTTCCATTGCATCAACGGCATTCTTGCACAGATTTTCTATCACCCATTCAAACAATGAGGCATTAATTCTAACTATTACATCTTCGTTAGGATATTTGCGGATAATCTGTACTTTTGATGATGTGCGACGATCCATGTAGTCAATGACATGGTCGAGCACTTCAGACAATGATGACTCTTTCGCCTCTGTTATTGAACCTATCTTTGAGAATCGTTCGGCTATGAGCTGCAGTCGCTTGACATCTTTTTCCATTTCCAGAAGTAATTCGTCGGAAGGATATGTTTCTTTCAATACTTCCGTCCATGCCATAAGAGAAGAGATTGGTGTGCCAAGCTGATGGGCAGTCTCTTTCGAAAGTCCTACCCATACTTTGTTCTGTTCTGCTTTCTTGGATGTAAGAAGGGCAAAGATGGCTAATACTACAAATATAAATACCACTCCCAATTGGACATACGGATATGTAGCTAATCGCTTGAGCATTATGGATTCATCGTAGCATACATCAATATAGTCGCTGTTTAAGGTGTCTTCTTCAAGGAAGATGCGTATGAATTCGTTATGTGTTGCTAAGTGCTGAATGTCGAGTGAGTCGGTGATGTTTCTCTTGTCGATGACATTGCCGTTGCGATCTTTTACTACTATAGGAATAGTGTTGTTGCCTTCGAGAACCTTGAGAGCAAGGTTGAGATCTGTGTTTTCGTCAGCAGTGCTGAATGCACGCATTGCCGCTGCCCAGACTTCCATATTCTGCCGTTCTTCGCGAGAAAGGTCACGGACGAGATAATTGGACACAACCAATGAAGCCACAGCTATTATCACAGCTGCTACAACAAGAATTATCTTGATTTGGCGTATGCGATCAGTCCATTGCATAATTTTCTAACAGCACTACTGCATACGCAGATATTCCTTCTCCACGACCTGTGAAGCCGAGTTTTTCTGTTGTGGTGGCTTTGATGGAAATATTGTCGGCATCGGTTGACATCACTTCTGCAAGACAATTCTTCATTTTTTCGATATATGGATTGAGTTTCGGTGCTTCTGCAGCAACGGTAGCATCCAGATTGCCGAAGCAATAACCTTTTGTCTGAATGAGCGCGAGAGTCTTTTTCAGTAATATCTTACTGTCTATGTTCAGAGTTTCGTCAGAGGTGTCGGGGAAATGGTAGCCTATGTCGCGCATGTTTGCAGCGCCGAGCATGGCATCGCATATTGCATGAATCAGCACATCGGCATCACTATGTCCGAGCAGACCTTTGGAATGAGGAATGCAGATTCCGCCTAACCATAGTTCTCTGCCTTCTACAAGTTGATGAACATCAAATCCAAAGCCTATTCTCATCTGTTGCCGCGTTGAAAAAGATCTTTTATACCATCGAAATCGAATGAAAGCGAGAAGCGCATTGTCTGGTCGAGCGGATTACTCTTGGCTGTTGCAATGACATAGCCGACATCGAGAGCGAATACATTCATCTTAAAGCCTGCACCTATAGTGAAGTATTTACGGTTACCTTTGTTTTGTGCTTCGTGATGATAACCAGCTCTGATGGAGAAGCGGTCGTTGTAGCAGTATTCTGCACCTAAACTCCACTGAATTTCCTCAAGTTCCTCCTTAAATCCACCAGGAGCATCAGAGAAACTTTTGAATATGCCATTGATGGAACTGATGTTATAATAGTTCTCTTCAAGGTATTCCTGGTAACTGCGGCATTGGGTCTTATGAGCAAGTGTGTCTGCTTGGAACTGCTCTTCAGTTGGTCGGGTAGGGACAAGGAGCTTGTTGATATCGGCAGCAATGCTGAATCTATTGTATTCGTCAATCGGAACAGTGAAGTTTGCACCCAAACGAAGATTAGTTGGAATAAAATTACTATAATTGTCGCCGGAAAAATTTATCTTTGAACCGATGTTGCTGATATTCAGTCCTAATGCCAACTGACATTCACGGCTTCCCATGTTGAGATATTTGTTCCAATAGGCTGCAATGTCGGCAGCAAAGGCTGTAGCAGCTGACTGGTCTTCATCGAAATTATATTTCAGGTCGGACATTATGAAACGTCCTGTTACCGCTAAAGAGAAAGTTTCGCTCAACATACGTGAGATGCCAATATCGAATGCCATTTCGTATGGTTTGATTGTCATTGCATTTTCATCATAGCTGGTATAGACTTCACCAAGAGTGAAATAGCGGAACGAACCCGATATGGCAGAATAGTCGCCCAAACGGTAGTAACCTGCTATGTTGGCAAGTCCCATGTCGTTGACCAACTGGCGAAGCCATGGTGTATAGTTGATTGTAAGTCCTGCTCTACTAATACAGAATGGATACTTTGCAGGATTCCAATATTGCGAATTAGCATCGGGGTCGGTAGCCACACCAGCATCACCGAAACCTGCACCCTTTGCATCGGGGGCTATCATCAGTGAAGTTACGGCATAATCAACAGGGCGAAACTGGTCTTTTATATCCTGAGCATAAACGCATGCAAAAGATAACAGACAAAAAGTCGCAAACAAAAAGAGTTTTTTCATAAATTTATAATGTCGATTTCAATAATAACTCCAGAATGGTCTTTTTATTGTCGGAGAACTATCAATTTCTGTGCTTTTACTGTTTCGCAACTTCCATCACTTTTTATTTTTGCACGATACAAGTAAACACCTGTACCCACCTGCTGATGACTGTCTGTACATAAATCCCATTTCAGATAATACGTGCCGTCGGAGTAAACATTTCTCTCCTCATTATGCCAAACTCTGCGGCCTTGCATGTCGAAGACTTCGAATATGATGTCAAGCGGTGAATTAGGACGGTCGTGCTGGAGTACAAACTGTGTATAGTATCTTGCAGGGTTCTGCTGAGCATAGATATTGTAAATTTTAGAATCCAACCCACGTACTACGTTGAATTTCAATTCTACGGATGACGAATTGTTGAGTATATCCCAAGCTCGGAACATCAGGGTGTGAGGACCAGGCACAAGTTCCGGAATGCTGAACGAGAGATAGCCCGATTGGTATGTGCCGAAATCATAGACAAACTGGTTGTTCAGATTATACGTCTTGAACATATCGCCATCAATCATGAGAAGCATATCGTGACCTATACTGCTGCCGCTGGCATTTATGCCGTCCTCATCCTTTACTTCTGCATAAAAATAAGGTGTTGGATTTACCTCATCACCATTCATGAATTTCGGACTGTTCAGATAGCAGTATATTGCCGGACCGATGGAATCATTCTCGACGTCTAACGACGTATTCAGCTGATAGTCTTCGAATTTTGTGTTCACAGTCTGTGGTATAGAGTCTTCGTTCACTCCGAACAAGAACATCTGTCCGTAGCTGTCGTCGCTATAAATAATATCCAAAGGCACGGCAAAATTCACATCAAAACGTCCCTGGGTGATTTTATTCTTACCTTTATATATAAGTATGTTATTATCGAAATACTCGAATTGTGTTCCGCTTTTGTCCCAATCGTTGCAAATGATTAGTTGCTCTGCGTCTTTTACTGTTGCAGAAACTGTTCCGTTGAACAATGTGTCCGTGGTCTGCATGTCTGCTGATAAAACGCGACCAGAGATATGTACGTTTGAACCTGCTGGTAGCATAAATGGTTCTGCTTCTGGCTTGCTGCTTAATGCTATGCCATTTATGGAGTCGATTACCATTCTTGGTTGTGGAAGTGCCAGTTGCATTGCTGGGTCGCCCAACAGAATATAATGCAATTTATTTTCGGAAAGGTCACGCCGTGATTCCACCAATTTGTTTTTTGCTATTCGCAATGCTTCGCCTATTCCTTTGCGGCGGCCGTCTTGCACCTTTACCACATCTTCAGAGAAATACAGATTTATCTGTTCATTATAGTTTGCAAACACAGTGCGTGAAGTACCTGCAAAAGCCACGGCTCCACCGTTGCCATTACGTACAGCCACTTCGCCAAGATTTTCGGTTTTGGTATCGAATGGCATAGTGATACATGCTGCGGTGAACCATAAAGGCAGCTTACTGGTCTTGTTGGTTTCAAAGTCGGATTGTACCAGCACTTTCTCATGTGAAAGCTGGATTGCCGAGCCATGACCAGTATAATTGAAGAACAGCACACCATCGGTCCATTGCTGCTTGATTTCTTTTGTGACATCAGGATAGCTGAATCCAACCGATGAAGTCTTACGCTCGTAGGCATCAAGATAGTAACGCCGCAAGTCAATATTCGGATTGGAAGAGATAATCCTCTGAACCACGTTTTCAGACTGCAGCATGTGCATATTCTCATTACCATCGTCACCAATCACACAAATCTTGTTTTGCCATTCACCAGCATTTTTGTTTTCTATGTAACTGATTATCTTGTCGGCCATGATTTCTGCTTCACGGGTTGTTGTTGCAGGCAGACGTCCTACGGCAACATCTGGCTTATCGGCATTGGTGTGATGGTTGCCTTCTCCATCATCAAGCAATGCAAAATAATCTTCCATTACGTAGCATGCCACGTCATTATGTGAATTTTCGCTCTCATAGCACAGCAGGTAGTCGGCAGGTGAATCGTTTTGCCATGTAGGCAGAACCATTCTGTTGTCCCATGCTGCATCGCCAAAAAGCAAAAGATATTTTGGCATTTTTGACTCGTCTGCCCCTGCACGATCGTACATCATCTTCAGATAGCGACGATATGCATTGACATCTGGTGTGCCACTGGAGAATTCGTTGTATAGCAACTGTGCCGAAACAACCTTGACAGAAAGACCATCTATTCTCCGATGTGCATCAGCAATTCTTTCTGCCTGAGCAGTATTGATTCCACTTTCAGGGACAATAATCACCATCTGATAGCAACTATCGTTGTGCAGATTCTGATTAGCAACCTGCGACACATATTCTGGAGATGGCAATGAACCATTCTGCACATCAGGCATTGGGAATGGCTTTTCATAGGTCAGAGATATGTAGTCCAACCGCACATTGTCATTGCTACCACTCTTCAGCATAATTGTGTTGATTGAGTCGATATTGCTTACCGTAAACGTTTTTGAGGCAACTGTTGAAAAATCGTATGCTTCACAAGATTCGATAGTTATATTACCCACCGATGTGCCGTTCAGTTCCACTGTGACTTTCTGTGCTTTATCGGAAGTCAAAGACACATACAACGAACCATTCTTGCATCCAGATGGGGCTGGAAGGGTATAGTTACGACCTGTTTCTGTGATGCATTCACCATCCACCAAGTTTCTGCCACCTTCCATCCATGAAAAACCATCGCTTTCATGCAGGGAATGATAATCGTTTGCAGATGGATAATTTCTTGCCGTGAAATTATCCAGATTTTCTGTTAAAGGCGATTCACCATCGGTCAGGAAATAATAACCGTAAAGTGAATAATTATTGAGTTTGCGCTGAACATCACTTGCTGAATCCCACGACACTGGTCCTTGTGCATAGAAGACTTTCCTGTCGCCATTATGGTAAGTGGCAATTTCTTTCAGATCATCCGTCCTTTGCAGATAATCTTCCGTCAGCACCTCAGGTTGTAATGCACCGCCATAACCAAACACCTTCACTTTTGACAAATCATTAAATCCAGCAGCCTTGGCTTCCTCGGTAGTAATTTGGTAATAGCCTGATTTTGGTACTCTTATCTTATACCAGTTCCCAGTAGCCAGCACGCTGTTGTCAGCATATCGTCCTGCGTTTCCAGCAGTTTTCACGCGCTTCCATGCGCCAGAAGTCTTTTCTGTTCCGCTGACAACCATCTTAAAACTCGTGAGCTTCATGTATTTCTTGTCGCGGCAGACTAATGGCATGAAACTTACATTCAACTGACCGATTTTCCTGTCAACACTTACATAAGTATCAATCTCAGGCATTTCAGGCAGTTTCCTGTTCCCAGAAAGTTCCTTGTACTTCTTAATTTCTGCCTTCGTCATCTCTTTGAATTCAGGGTATTCCAGCTCAACCTTGTAAGTGGAATCAGAATATGCCAAACCTATTTCGTGGATGTAAGTGTAATAAGGCAGAACTGTGTCAATCTCCAGTTCTTTATCAGTCAAATCCACAAAACCTTGCGCCTTAGTACCAATGGCACTAACGAGCAAAGTCATTATTAATATAAAAATATGTGTGGTCATTTCACTTTGAACTCCAAGAGTTTATCGTTTTCCAAATATGCAGTTAAGTGGTCTCTTTGTCTAACAGGTCCTACGCCTTTTGGTGTACCAGTAAAGAGAATATCGCCCATTTTCAGAGTCATAAATCTGCTGACGTATGCTATCAGTTCATCAACCTTATAAAGCATATCACTTGTGCATCCAGTCTGTACGGTCTCACCGTTTATCTCTAAATGGAAATGCAGATTGTCAAGTTTTTTATCCTTCCGCTCTGACTCATCACCTAAAAGAACCCATTTGCCTATTGCTGTAGCACCATCGAAGCCTTTACAGATGTCCCAAGGCAATCCCTGTTCGCGGCATTTGCGTTGCATCTCACGAGCGGTAAAATCTATTCCTACTGTTACTGCGTCATAATAACGATACGCAAAACGTGGTGCAATGCTCTTACCCAAACGGCATATTCTCACCACTAATTCGGTTTCATAGTCAATCCGCCCCATGTCGTCTGGCAGGAACATCGGTTTGCCTGTCTGCAACATAGAAGA
This sequence comes from Prevotella sp., assembly GCA_045597685.1. Classification (GTDB taxonomy): domain Bacteria; phylum Bacteroidota; class Bacteroidia; order Bacteroidales; family Bacteroidaceae; genus Prevotella. The sequence continues at coordinate 3,694 of JAZLKO010000090.1, read as the reverse complement.
ATCTGCTTTCATAAAGATCACAGGTTCTTCTGGTTTATATAACGTGTTTCCAAGCTCAATATTGTGCTCGGAATAGTTCATTCCTACAGCAATTATCTTCATATTCTTAAAAAAACAAAAAGGGCATTACGGGTTTCCACCCATAACCCCTTTTTTGCATATTACTGGTATGCTACCAGTTTTGATTCGACAACGAGTGTCTTATTCGGCACGCAAAGTAAAGCGCTTGAAAGCCACTACTGCAAGTTCCTTGTCTGCTGCCTGGAGATAATCCTTAACAGACATCTTAGCCTCCTGAATGTATTCCTGTTCCATCAGACAGCTTTCCTTGAAGAACTTGTTCAGGCGACCGTTTGCAATATTCTGAATCATCTGCTCAGGAAGATTCTTGAGCTTTTCTTCAGATACGGTCTTCTTGATTTCTCTTGCCTGGTCAACCTGCTCCTGAGTAATCCAGCCTTTTTCCATGTTAGAAGCCATGTGGTCTTCTGAATCCACATGTGCAGGGTTGATACCAGCCTTCTTCAGAGCTGCAGCAACAGCCTTTTCGCACTGCTCTTCCTTAGTCTTTTCAATAGCGATTTTCATTTCGCTATCCTTTACACTCTGTGGAACAGATGCCTGGTCGAGAGCAACTGGGTTCATTGCAGCTACCTGCATAGTAAGATTGTGACCCTGCTCTTCTGCTGCCTTATTCATCTGAACAAGCACGCACAAGCCGTGACGGTTCATGTGGTCGTATGTATAGATGTTTGCACCTTCAAGAATATTGTATCCATCAAGTTCCATCTTTTCACCAGTCACACCGCTACGCTCTTTAACTGCATCTTCTACAGTCATTCCATCAATTGTCAAAGCCTTAACCTCATCTATAGTTTTAGCTTGAGCTTCTACTGCTGCATCGATGATTTTCTGAGTCAAAGCAACGAAATCAGCGTTCATAGCAACGAAGTCTGTTTCACACTTCAGGGCTATGATAGCACCAAACTTATCGTTAGCCTTTACAAGCACACAACCATTTGAAGTCTCGCGAGCTTCTCTCTTAGCTGCAATAGCCTGTCCTCTTTCGCGGAGAATTTCCTTTGCTCTGTCCATGTTGCCTTCAGCTTCTTCCAGAGCCTTCTTTACATCACCAAGTCCTGCGCCTGTCATGGCACGCAACTTCTTGATGTCTTCCATTGATATTGCCATATACGTAATTTTTTTGTTTTTTATGTTGATAATTATTCTTCTGTCTTTGGCTCTTCAGCAACTTCTTCTGCCTTTGGTTCTTCAACGGCTTCTTCAGTCTTTGGCTCTTCAGCCTGTTTTGCTATACGTGGCTTGCGGGCAGCACGAGCACGCTTTGGCTTATCTTCGTCAGCCTCAGCCTCGGCCTCAGCCTGAGCTTCAGCAGCCTTCTCGTCAGCCTTTTCAACCTTACGTTCTTCAAGGCCTTCATTGATTGCTGCACAACATGCATCGAGGATAACTTCAACACTTTCCTGAGCATCATCGTTTGCAGGAATTACATAATCAATATTGTCTGGATTTGAGTTGGTATCAACAATTGCAAATACAGGAATACCCAAACGGTTAGCTTCCTTAACTGCAATCTGCTCTTTCAATACGTCAATTACAAACAAAGCACTTGGCAGACGGCTGAGGTCAGCAATTGAACCAAGGTTCTTTTCTAACTTCTGACGCTGACGAGTAATCTGCAGCACTTCACGCTTTGAAAGGTTGCTGAATGTACCATCTTCCATCAACTTGTCAATATTCGACATCTTTTTTACTGCACGACGGATAGTAGGGAAGTTTGTCAACATACCACCTGGCCAGCGTTCGATAACGTAAGGCATACCAATTGACTGAGCTTTTGCTGCAACAATTTCCTTAGCCTGCTTCTTTGTTGAAACAAACAGGATTCTTCTGCCGCTCTTTGCAATCTGCTTCAAAGCCTCAGCAGCCTCGTCAATCTTTACCACTGTCTTGTTGAGGTCTATGATATGAATACCATTGCGCTCCATGAAGATATAAGGAGCCATTGCTGGATTCCACTTTCTTTTCAGGTGTCCGAAATGACAGCCTGCTTTCAATAACTGTTCAAAATTTGTTCTTGCCATAATTGTTTTTTATTTGTTTACTTTCTTTTTTACATTTAAGCAATCACCCAGTAGTTCCGGAATACACAGAAATTCCAAAAGTTCCGGAAAGTCTGGACGATTTAGATACTAAACATTAACGCTTACTGAACTGGAAGCGACGGCGTGCCTTTGGCTGACCTGGCTTCTTACGCTCAACTTCACGTGCATCACGAGTAAGGAATCCATGATTCTTCAGGTTCTTCTTGTCCTCTGCGTTAATCTTTACAAGTGCGCGAGCAATTGCAAGACGCAAAGCCTGACTCTGACCTGTGAAACCACCACCATCGAGATTCACCTTGATATCATACTTACCCTCTACGTCCAAAACGCTCAGCGGCTGCTTTACAACGTAGCGAAGAATTGCTGATGGGAAATATTCTTCAATATCTTTTTTGTTTATCGTAATCTTACCTGTACCTTCGCTAACATATACGCGAGCCACGGCACTCTTTCTACGACCTAATGCATTAATTACTTCCATCTCCTAATTATTTATACTGGTTAATATCAATTGTTTTTGGCTGCTGAGCCTGCTTGTTGTGCTCTTCACCGTTGAAAATATAAAGGTTCTGAAGGATATGACGACCAAGAGGACCCTTTGGAAGCATTCCTTTTACTGCATGGCGCAGGATTCTCTCAGTACCGAAATCCTTCTTGCGAAGTTCAGATGGAGAGATAAATCTCTGACCACCAGGATAACCAGTGTAGTGTACATACTCCTTGTCCGTTTCCTTCTTACCAGTGAAAAGGACTTTGTCAGCATTGATAATAATTACATTGTCTCCACAATCTACATGAGGAGTGAAAGTTGGTTTGTACTTTCCGCGCAACAGCTTTGCAACCTTTGAGCAGAGACGACCCACTACCTGATCAGTAGCATCTACTACCACCCATTCTTTCTGAGCTGTTTCCTTATTAACGGAAATTGTCTTGTAACTTAAAGTGTTCATAATTTTTTTATTTAATTATTCTCTGATTTTTTGTAATCCATTTATACACACAATTATAAGGACTAAGAGTCATCTTCTTTTTCGAAGCGATCCTAACCTTCACCAAACGCTGGCAACACTCATCGTAATTGCCTGATACTGATTCACTAACCATCATGCCCGGCCAAAGACAAAACTATTAACACAGCATCGTGGGGATTCTAAGTCTCTCCCCTAATAATCGGTTTGCGGCCGCAAAGGTAAGAAAAAAGGTTAGTGGTTAGAGGTTAGAGGTTAAGGATTTATGTTTTTTTAACTATTTCTTATTGAATTCCGCAAATCTTTTTGCAATAATTACCACAAAATCCCCAATTCTTTACATGATCTATCAAGCAGAATCCCAAAAAAGCGTCAGATTTTTTTAATTCGGGCTGTTAGGAACATGTTTCATGACACCATCATATAAAGAGGGCCGCAGGAACCTGTCCCTGCGCCCCCTGAATCAGTCTATTACCGAATCCGAGATAAAAGAAGCCTTTGATTTCCTTCGTGAAGGTTTTTAGGGCTCAATGAAATTTAAAATTCATGAAAAGCCATGTAATTTATGTAATTTATGTAATATTTTCACAAATTTTAACC
>JAZLKO010000089.1:0-16047 GCA_045597685.1 Prevotella sp. | reverse complement strand
CTACCCCTCATTAATCAGCATCTATACCAAATTGCATCGCAATTAAAGAACCGCCGTATGCCGAACGGCATGTACGGTGGTGTGAGAGGTCGGAAAACGAAAGTAGGAAGAAAACTACTTCGTTTTCCTCCTACTCGATTAGTATGCTTATCGATTCTTAATCTTTTCCAATCACAACCATATAACGTTTGTCTGCCAGTAGATTTGGGAAAAAAGTCTAAAAAATCCAAAGCCATTTTGACAATTTCGGACTTTTTAGACTCTCTCAAATGATTATTTTGCTATTTACGCACGATTGGTTGAATTGTTCCGTCGGAATTGTAATGCATTTCGTCGGCTATTACGCTGCGTCGGTAGTTGCCTCCTGAAGGGAGTGTGCCGTTGTGTGTGAAAAACCATGTTTTCCCTTTGAAATCAGCAATTCCAGGATGTGTGGTAAAGCAGTTGGTGCTGTTGCCGTCGATGATTCCGCGATATTCCCATTTGCCGCTTTTTATGTCGGTTGTAGTGCAATACTCAATCATTTCGGGTCTTGTGCCTACACCAGCATAGACAAGGTAATAGAGTCCGTTGCGTTTGTAGATCCATGGACCTTCTATGAAATGTGGAATATCGAGTACTTTTATTTCTCCGTCGAGTTCCACCATGTTGCTTTTTAGTTTTGCTATCTTGCAGCTGGCATTGCCCCATACGATATAAGCCTGTCCATCGTCGTCGATGAAAACACTTGGGTCGATGTCGTCCCAGCTGTGTGGCTTGTCGGTAGTCATTTCGTTTGTGATTAGTGCTTTGCCGATAGCGTCACGGAATGGACCTGTAGGAGAATCGCTGACTGCAACACCGATGCACATTCCTCCTTTGCTATTTTCATCTGCCTCATGTCCGAGGGCAACATACCAGTAGAACTTGCCATCGCGTTCAACACATTGTGCTGCGTATGCATCACCGCCACCCCAAGGAGCGAAAGTCTTTGGTGAGAGGCAGACTCCATGGTTTGTCCATGTTTTCATGTCTTTGGTGGAAAACACTTGCCAGTCGGCCATTACATAGTTTGTGGCATGGGTTGAAGCAACGTCATGTCCCGTGTAGAGATACAATGTGCCGTCATGAATCATTGGTGCGGGGTCGGCTGTAAAGGTGGTGGTGAAAAGTGCTTTTGACGGACGGGCATCTTGTGAGAAGGTAATCCAGTCCAATTCCACTTTTGCATCTGTTTCGCATACAAGTTCCAAGTCGGCTATTCCTGTTGGCAGACCTTTCACAGGGGTTATAACTTCTTTCCATTCAGCAGAAGATGAAATTTTTATTTTAGCAATTGCTTTGCCGTTTGCTTTGAGCAGGAGGGTGTTTTTTCCATCTGCTTTTACAAATGCACGGACTGCCTTCAGGTCGTCTTTGCCAAAGTCCACCTTATTATATTTAACCCAGCTGCCTTTGGCTGAAAAGATGGTTTTCCAGCCTTCAAAATAGTCCTGATAGTTGAGGTAGTCGATTTTTATGTTTTCAGATGCAGCACTATATCTGTCGATTTGGATATGCTGGCGTGCATTTGTGATTCCTACGCCGCGAAGTGTAGGGGTTACTTGCTGTATTGTGCCATCAGCATTGAAGAAGAGTGAATCCACGCAGGTGCTGCGGTTCTTGTCGAAATAAGGTGAATATGCGTTGTTGTGGTAGAACAAGTACCATTGGTTGCCATATTTCACGATTGAATGATGGTTGGTCCAGCATCCTGGTGTTTCATCCATAATCACTCCTTTAAATTCGTATGGACCGAGTGGCTTGTCGCTCATTGCGTATGCCAGTTTTTCTGTTTTTTCCTTTACCCAAGGGTATGTGAGATAGTATTTCCCGTTGTGCTTGAAGGCAAACGGACCTTCCTTGAATCCTTTAGGCAGAGTGGAGTCGAAGCGTACAGGTTTGCCGATTACTGATGTCATTGAATCGTTGAGTTCAGCACCTACAAGTCCGCCGCCACCCCAGAAGAGGTAGATTTTTCCATCGTCATCCTGCAGGGCGCAAGGGTCGATGCCGAATACGCCTTTTATAGGTTCCTGACGTGGAGTGAAACGACCGTAAGGCTTTGTGTTCTCAGCAATACCGATGCTGAATCCACGTCCAGTATTTGGTTGTGCAGGGAATAAGAACAGGTATTTACCATCTTTCTTGATACAATCGGGTGCCCACATGGAATAAGAACCTTGTTTTACCCAAGGCACATCCTTGTCGGTCAGGGCAACTCCCATGTCGCTCCAGTTGTTCATTCCTTCATCGGCCATGAACACATGATAATCTTCCATTCTAAACCATGCGTTTGTGTCGCGTTCGTTTATTGCCTTAATGTCGTGAGAAGGGTAGAGGTACAATTTTCCGTCGAATACCTTTGCAGTAGGGTCTGCAGAGTATTGACCAGAGATAACAGGATTTTGTGCATTACTTACATTGAACTGAAGAATGCAAATTGCGAAGGTTAGTAATAATTTTTTCATATTAGTGATATTTGTTTGGGAGATTATAATCCTTTTCCGTGGCAATGTTTGAATTTCTTTCCTGATCCACAAGGACATGGGTCATTACGTCCAGGCATTTTTTCTTTTATGTATGGCACACGTGGTTGCTGTTCGCGGGTGTCTTGCTGGGCAGCAGCACGCTGATTAGGGTCGGTCAGGTCGGTGCGACTCGTCTGATATTGCTGCTGACGGCGCACTTCTGGTGCTGCTTCCTGAACTTCCTGGTTCTCAGGTATGTGTAGTTGCATGCGAGTAAGAATGCTTACTGTACGGTTGTACATGTCGTTTACCATATCATCGAACAGTTTCACGCTTTCGAGTTTGAATATTACCAGAGGGTCTTTCTGTTCGTAGGATGCATTTTGGACAGAATGCTTCAGATCATCGAGTTTGCGCAGGTTGTCCTTCCAGCAGTCATCGATTATGTGGAGGATGATTGCTTTTTCAAATACTTTTACTATGCTCTTACATTCTGTTTCGTAGGCTTCCTTGAGGTCGCAAGGCATATTATATACTCTCTTGCCATCTGTGTAAGGCACCATTATGCGCTCATAAACATTGTCAGGATTTTCAAATACTTGTTTTACGACTGGCAGAGCCTGACTGCGAACACGCTCTGTGCGGCGGTTGAAGTTTTCCATTGCTGTCTGGAATGCTATTTCCTCAAGTTCATCTTTTGACTTTTCTGCAAAATCCAAAGATGAGAAAGGCATTTCCATTGACAGATATTTCAGGAATTCTTCTTTGCATCCAGCATAGTCGTTGCGCTCGATGTATGTGCATACTCTATCCCAAATCATGTTGGCAATATCCATTCCAATACGTTCTCCCATAAGGGCATGACGACGTTTTTCGTAGATTACCGTACGCTGCTTGTTCATCACGTCATCATATTCGAGCAGACGTTTACGGATACCAAAGTTGTTTTCTTCAACTTTTTTCTGTGCACGTTCGATGCTCTTTGAAATCATTGGCGACTCAATCATTTCTCCATCCTTGAATCCCAAGCGGTCCATGACTTTTGCTATTCTTTCAGATGCAAACAATCGCATGAGTTGGTCTTCTAATGAAACAAAGAATACAGAAGAACCGACGTCACCCTGACGACCAGAACGACCACGCAACTGACGGTCAACGCGGCGAGATTCGTGTCGTTCGGTACCGATGATGGCCAAACCGCCAGCAGCTTTTACTTCAGGCGAAAGTTTGATGTCGGTACCACGACCTGCCATGTTGGTGGCAATGGTTACTGTCTTCGACATACCAGCTTTTGCCACAATGTCGGCTTCTGCCTGGTGCAGCTTTGCGTTGAGCACATTATGAGGGATTTTTCTCATTGTCAGCATTCGGGCAAGAGTTTCGGAAATCTCGACCGAGGTTGTGCCGACCAGTACAGGACGTCCAGCATCAATCAGATGCTGAATTTCTTCGATGACGGCATTGTATTTCTCGCGTTTTGTCTTATAGACGCGATCGTCCATATCAATACGTGCAATAGGCTTATTGGTAGGGATAACCACTACGTCGAGTTTATAGATGTTCCAGAATTCGCCGGCTTCTGTTTCTGCTGTACCCGTCATACCTGCTAACTTGTGGTACATACGGAAATAGTTTTGCAGGGTGATTGTTGCGTAAGTCTGTGTTGCGGCTTCAACCTTTACGTGCTCTTTAGCTTCGACAGCCTGGTGCAGTCCATCGCTCCAGCGGCGGCCTTCCATGATACGGCCAGTCTGCTCGTCAACGATTTTTACTTCTCCGTCGATTACAACATATTCATCGTCACGATTGAACATTGTATATGCCTTGAGCAGTTGCTGGATAGTGTGAACTCGCTCACTCTGCACGGCATAATGGTTGAGCATTTCGTCCTTTTTCTCCAAGCGCTCCTCATCGCTGAGCGAAAGGTCGGCTTCGAGTTGTGAAAGTTCGGTAGTGATGTCAGGCAGTACAAACAATTGCTTATCATTGACCTGTTCTGAAAGCCAAGCCACACCCTTGTCGGTAAGGTCGCATGATTTCAGTTTTTCGTCAACATGGAAATACAGAGGTTCGATGGCTTTTGGCATCAGTCGCATGTTGTTTTCCATGTAGTGTTCCTCGGTCTTGAGCATTCCGCTCTTGATTCCCTGTTCTGACAGATATTTGATGAGCGGATTGTTGCGCGGCATGGCAAGGTGCGAACGATAGAGAGAGAGGAAACCTTCTTCGTTTATGGCTGCATCGTCATTGCCGATTTTTGACTTGGCATCTGCGAGATATTGTGTAGCAAGTTTTTTCTGCACATCAACAAGTCGTTCTACCAACGGTTGATATTCCTCAAACATTTGGTCGTCGCCTTTTGGTACAGGACCAGAAATGATGAGTGGAGTACGGGCATCGTCGATAAGCACAGAATCGACCTCATCGACAATTGCATAGTTGTGACTGCGCTGCACAAGGTCTTCTGGCGAATCAGCCATATTGTCGCGCAGATAGTCGAAACCGAATTCATTGTTTGTTCCGAATGTAATATCGGCAGCGTATGCCTTGCGACGTTCTGGTGAGTTTGGCTTATGCTTATCAATGCAGTCAACCGACAGTCCGTGGAACATGTAGAGTGGTCCCATCCATTCCGAGTCACGTTTTGCTAAGTAGTCGTTCACGGTGACAACGTGTACTCCATTTCCTGTCAGGGCATTCAGGAATACAGGTAAGGTAGCTACGAGAGTCTTACCTTCACCAGTTGCCATTTCTGCAATCTTTCCAGAATGGAGCACGATACCACCAAACAACTGAACATCGTAATGAATCATATCCCAGATGGTCTCATTGCCACCAGCTACCCAGTGATTATGGTAGATGGCCTTGTCACCGTCAATATCCACAAAGTCGTGTTTGGCTGCAAGGTCACGGTCGAACTCTGTGGCTGTTACCACAATATCTTCGTTTTCCGTGAAGCGGCGAGCTGTGGATTTTACGATAGAGAAAATCTGAGGCATAATTTCATCCATCTTCTTCTCAAAGATTTCAAGGATTTCTTTCTCTATCTTGTCGATTTCATTAAAAATATCCTCACGTTCTTCGATAGGGGTATCTTCAATTTTTGCCTTTAGTTCGGCAATTTTCGCACGTTGTTCTGTAACTGTTGATTGCAGTTGCTCTTTGAGTTCGGTTGTCTTTGCTCGCAGAGCGTCATTATCCAGATTGTCAATCTCAGGGTAGATATTCTTTACCTTTTTCACTAATGGTAATATCGCCTTTTTGTCACGATCGTACTTATTACCGAAAATTTTACCAAGAATCTTGTTAATTTCCATATTTCTTATTTTTTAGTGTTCAATATAATTTATGCGGCGCAAAAGTAACATTTTTTTATTTTATTCCCAAATATTGATTATTTATTTAATATTATTTCGCTATTTTTTTATTATTACTGCGTATTGGATATTGTTGCTGAATAGACAGACGTGCCAGAAAGTAACAAAAAAGTGATGCCATGATGACGTTTTCACAATTGCAAAAACCTTAAAAAAACTTAATTGTGAATTGTGCAATGCACATTGTTTATTGTGCATCGCAACTTTTTTTGTATTTTTGCCGTTTGAATTTATGATAAAAGAGTTGTCCATATTATTGCCAGTGTATAACAACGACTGCAGAGCATTGGTTGGAAAGTTGTTGGGGGCATCAATCCGTTACGAGATTATCGTGGCAGATGATTGTAGCAGCGATGCTGAAATTGTGGAGCGGAACAAGGAAATCGGCAACTTGCCAAACTGTAAATATATTGTTCTGAAGCATAATTTGGGACGAGCGAAAATACGAAATTTTCTCGCTCGTCAAGCAGCATACGAATGGTTGTTGTTTTTAGATTGTGATGTGGATGTGCCAGAATGTTTTGTGGGGAACTACTTGAAACAAGACGAAAGCGACATGGTTTATGGTGGGATAAGATTCTTTGGTAATGAACATCAGAAAAAGCAAAACCTGCGTTGTAAATATGAGTATTCCGCTATGCCAAGAACATCATTAGAGGAGCGGCTGACTAACCCTTACCATTCTATTAGTGCGGCAAATTTCATGATCAGGCGAGATGTGATGTTGGCTCATCCTTTCGACGAACGTTTCACACACTATGGCTATGAAGACGTGATGTTTGGTAAAGTGCTGGCAGAGAATCATGTATCAATTCAGCATATTGATAATCCTGTTGTGATAGGTAGTTTTGATAGTAATGTTAGATATGTGGAGAAGATTGAGGAAAGCCTTCGCACTCTTAAGAAATTTGAATACGAGTTGGAAGGCTATTCCACATTAATAACTATAGCAAACAAATTGAAGAAGTACCATCTATCATGTTTCATGAAAAGATGGCACAAGTTATTCGGAAATTTGGAAAAAAGAAATCTTGTAGGCAACAATCCAGATTTGTCAGTATTCAAACTATATAAACTTGGTTATTTTCTTGCACAATGAAAGAATTTATTATATCAGAAGCAAAGACAGAAGATGCAGTACTCGTAGGACTGATTACAAATCGTCAGAGTGAGGAGAAGACCAATGAATATCTTGACGAGTTGGAGTTTCTTGCTGATACTGCTGGGGTGGTGACGGTGAAACGTTTTACTCAGCGTTTAGATGGTCCGAGCAGTGTGACTTATGTCGGAAAAGGTAAACTGGAAGAGATAAAAAAATACATGGACGACTATGCCGATGCTGGTAATGAACCGATTGGTATGGTGATTTTCGATGATGAACTGACTGCCAAACAATTGAAAAACATTGAGGCTGAGTTGAAAGTGAAAATCCTCGACCGTACATCTCTCATTTTAGATATTTTTGCCATGCGAGCTCAGACGGCAGAAGCAAAGACGCAGGTAGAAATTGCACAGTATCGCTACATGTTGCCTCGTCTGCAACGTCTGTGGACTCACCTTGAACGTCAGGGCGGTGGTTCTGGCGGAGGAGGCGGAAAGGGTACCGTTGGACTCCGTGGACCTGGAGAGACTCAGCTTGAAATGGACCGACGAATAATCTTGCAAAGACTGTCGCTTCTGAAGCAGCGTCTGGTCGAGATAGAAAAGCAAAAAAATACGCAGCGCAAGAACCGCGGACGATTGATTCGTGTGGCTCTGGTGGGATATACAAATGTTGGGAAAAGCACTATCATGAATCTGCTTTCAAAGTCACAGGTCTTTGCGGAAAACAAACTCTTCGCCACTCTCGATACAACGGTCAGAAAGGTGGTGATTGAAAATCTGCCATTCCTGCTTGCCGACACTGTGGGATTTATACGCAAGTTGCCTACCGACTTGGTGGATTCGTTCAAGAGCACTTTAGATGAAGTGCGAGAAGCCGATTTACTGCTGCATGTGGTAGATATCTCCCATCCAGATTTTGAAGATCAACTGAAAGTGGTGGAGAAAACACTCTCAGATTTAGGCTGTGCAGATATGCCAAGCATGATAATCTTCAACAAAACAGATGCTTATACATGGATTCCAAAAGACGAAGACGACCTGACACCTGTCCTGAAAGAAAATATTCCGTTAGAAGAATTGAAACGCACTTGGATGGCAAAATTGAATAATGATTGTATATTCATTTCTGCAACGCAGAAACACAATATAGAAGAGTTGCGAAACGTTCTTTATAAAAAGGTACGAGAATTGCATGTGCAGAAATATCCGTATAATGATTTTCTGTATGACATGGAGTAAGATATGTAGGCTATTATGAGACATTTAAATAAGACAGAAATAGAACAACTGACCATTCAGCAACACTGTTGGGCAGAAGATTGGAACAATATCATTGTAGCAGAAGATTTTCAGGTATCATCGTTAAGAAACAGTAATTTCTATGGTCACGTGCAGATTGGCAGTTGCGCAACCGTTACTGACGTGAAAATGATTAAAGGCACTATAAGTCAAGAAAATAAGCCAAATGTCATTTCTGTGCTGAATGAAGGTGGTAATGGCAATGTGGTGCTTTGTCCGCAGTTGACAGCCCAATTGGCTTGGCTAATGATAAATCATAAGCCTGTGTTTGAACTTTGTCTGAAAGAGGAAAGCAATAGTCCAAGACCAAGAATGATTGTATGCGATTATGCCAAGATAGAAGGAGCATCGAAGATTGTAGATTGTATCATTCAGAGTTCGCAGGATTCACCTACCTTTATCGGAGTAGATGTGATAATGGAAAAGAGTGTAACCTCCTGTGGTGCTGAAATTACTGATGCTGCTAAGGTGTATGAATGTTTCGTAGGCGAAGCTGTGCACATAGGAAAAGCATTTTCGGCGGAAGCGTCATTGTTCTTTGCCAATACCTATATGGACAATGGTGAAGCGTGTGCTGCTGTGTGTGGACCTTTTGCCTGTTCGCATCATAAAAGCACCTTGCTTATCGGTGGAGAATTTTCATTCTATAATGCAGGCTCCAATACTAATCAGAGTAATCATGCGTATAAGATGGGACCAATCCACTGGGGCACATTACAGAGAGGGGCAAAAACAGCATCAGGATGTCATATTCTTTGGCCAGCGACAATAGGTGTGTTTTCAATGGTTATGGGCAAGGTGGTTCAGCATCCTGATTTGTCAAACCTGCCATTCTCGTATGTGTTCGGTGATGGCAATAAGACGTATGTCTATCCAGGAACAAATATCAAGACCGTAGGCACATGGCGTGATGTGAACAAATGGCCAACAAGAGATAAGAGAAATTCACAACCTCACCAGGATTTGATAACATTCGATTTTCCAAATCCTTATATTTTGCAGTATGTTGCAGAAGGCAAAAAAACATTACAGGCATTGCTGACCACACCAGCAGATGAAAATGATGAATACATCTACGAATGCTGCATTATTAAGAAAAAGGCGGCTGAAAAAGGCATTAAGTATTACGACATGATATTAGGTCTGAGCAGTAAGGCTGAAATGTCAGAGTCAGTGTCAGAGTCATCATATGTTGATATGTTTGGATTAATTGCCAAGAAGTCTGCCGTTGAGAATCTGACTGTGAGAGTCGTCAACGAAAAGATAACATGCATAGATGATTTATGCGCAGAAATACCATCATTGGCAGCACCTCAGATGACTATCGACAAAGAGAGTGAAGCCTACCAGCAATGGATGGAATTAATAGAGCGCGATGCTCGTAAAGAATTCGATATGGGCGATGTTACTGAAGAGCAATTACACGATTTCATCAGCAAATTGCAATGGAAAACATCAACCCATTTGCTACATAAACCATGATGATTTACAATAAAGTACGGTTTTGCGGTTCCGAGTAAATTGCCAAATTAATTAAATTGTAAATAAGTTGTAGATTGTAAATAGTAAATTGTAAATAATTAAATGATGAAAAAACTTTTTTTTGCAGCAGTTATCTGCTTAATGAATTTTGCAGTCTGCATGGCAGACGCTTACGAATCGGTTGCAAACGACCCGATGAAGTCCAGAATCTATACACTTGACAATGGACTGAAAATCTATCTAACTGACAACAAGGACTTGCCACGCATTCAGACTTATATTGCTGTCCGCGTTGGTGGAAAGAACGACCCTGCTGAGACAACTGGTTTGTCGCACTATCTTGAACACCTGATGTTCAAGGGTACAAAGCAGTATGGCACGAGTGATTATTCCAAAGAAAAACCTTATCTCGACAAGATAGAAAAGCTTTATGAGGTCTATCGCAAGACCAAGGATGCTGCAAAGCGCAAGGCTATCTATCATGAGATTGACAGTCTGTCGTATCTGTCGTCAAAGCATGCAATCGCCAACGAGTACGACAAGCTCATGGCAACGATTGGTGCAGAAGGAACAAATGCTTATACTGGCTATGATGTTACTTGCTATACAGAAGACATTCCAGCCAATGAAGTTGAGAATTGGGCAAAAATCCAAAGCGACCGTTTCAAGAACTTGGTAGTCCGTGGTTTCCACACCGAACTCGAAGCTGTGTATGAGGAATTTAATATCTCTCTCACACAAGATATGCGCAAGGTTTGGGAAGCATTGGGGCAAGCTCTGTTTCCAAATCATCCATACGGACAGCAGACTGTGATTGGAACTCAAGAACATCTTAAGAATCCATCTATCGTAAACATCAAGAAACATTTCAACGACTGGTACCGTCCCAACAATGTAGCCATCTGTATGAGTGGCGATTTGGATTTCGACAAGACAGTTGAAATTATCAAAAAATATTTCGGTGACTGGAAAGCAAATCCTGCCATACCGTCACTGCACAGCAAGTTGCAAAACATTAAGTTGCAGAAACTCACGCAACCTGTGGTAAAAGATGTTTATGGTCGTGAGACTGATATGGTGATGATTGGTTGGGCATTGCCTGGCGAAAAGGACAAGGACTTTGATTATCTTGAAATAATTGAAAAAGTGCTACAGAATGGCAAGGCAGGACTGATCGATGTCGATATTACTCAAGCACAGAAAATGGTTGAGGCTCAAAGCGGCATCAATGGCATGAGCGACTATTCTGAGTTCTTGGAGCTCGGTGTGCCAAAGGAAGGACAGACACTTGAAGAAGTGCGCAATTTGCTCTTAGCAGAAATCGAAAAACTGAAAAAAGGTGAATTTTCCGAAAGCCTGTTAGAGTCGATTATCAACAACATCAAACTCAACTATATGCGCTCACTCGAAAGCAACAGTGCAAGAGCCGATATGTTTGTGCAGTCGTTTGTGAACCAGACAGAATGGAAGGACGAGGTGGAGAAAATCGACCGTTTGAGCAAGATTACCAAAGCCGATGTTGTGGCATTTGCCAATAAATATCTTACAAACGGCTATGGCTGCATCTACAAGCACAAAGGCACAGATCCTAACGAGAAGAAAATAGAAAAACCAGCAATTTCACCAATCGAGATGAATCGCGACAAGATGAGCCAGTTTGTCAAGGACATTGCCGAAACCAAAGTCGAACCAATTCAGCCAGTCTTTGTGGATTACAATAAAGACATGAACTACAGAGCATTTGCCAATGGAAATGAACTGTTGTATAAGCAAAACACAACCAACAAGACATTCGTCATGCAGTTTGATGTAAATATTGGCAACAAGGCAGATAAGGATATGGACTACGCAACATCCTACATTTCTTACCTCGGCACATCAACCATGTCGCTTGCCGAATTGCAGAAGGAACTCTATCGTCTTGCCTGCAACGTGAGTTTTTATAGTGGTGACGATGCAACTCATATCAGCATATCAGGACTTTCTGAAAATATGATTCCAGCATTGAAGATTGCCTACAATTGGCTGATGGATGCCAAGAGCGATAAGGTGGTCTATGACAATATGGTAGCCGACATATTAAAATCGCGTGCTGACGCAAAACTCAATCAGCGCACAAATTTCAGTTTCTTGCGTGCATACGGTGTATATGGTCCGCTCAACAGTTATACAAACATTCGTTCCGAAGCTGAACTCAAAGCCATGAACCCACAAAGTCTGCTCGACAAGCTCAAGCGACTTCTCAACTATCAGAAGACAATACGCTACTATGGTCCACTCTCACAGAATGAAATAGAATATCTCATCAGCGAAGAAGTGTATCGTCAAAACCTTACGGCTACAACAGCTGGAGATGTCTTCCAAGAACAGCCAACAGCCACTAATGAGGTTTATATCGCACCATACGAAGCAAAGAATATCTATATGTTTAATTACTCCAACAATGGTCAGCAATACGATTCCTCACTTGTACCGCAAGTGGAACTTTATAATGAATACTTCGGTGGTGGCATGAATGGTGTAGTATTCCAGGAAATGCGCGAGGCTCGTGGACTTGCTTATTCTGCATCAGCATGGTATTCGTCAGCAAGCTACAAGAATAAGCCAAACTCTTTCTATACATTCATCATTTCCCAGAATGATAAGTTGAAAGAGTGTATCAACACATTCGATGAGATAGTGGAAAATATGCCTACACAGGAAAAACCATTCCAAATCGCCAAAGATGCAGTCTTGAAGCGTCTGGCAACTCAACGCACACTCAGAATGGACGTTCTCGGAAGTTTTATCAGTGCCCGCCGTCATGGACTCAATTACGACATCAATAAAGATATTTATAATAAGGTGCAGTCGATGCAACTCCAGGATATTGCTGATTTCCAAAAGCAGAATGTAAAAGGTCGTAAGTATAAATATCTCATTCTCGGTGATGAGAAAGAACTCGACATAAAGGTGCTTGAGAAATTAGGTCCAATCCATCGCCTCACCCAAGAGGAAATATTTGGATATTGATGTAATTTGTGGAGTTAAGGGGTTGAAGGAGTTAAAGGGAGTTAAGACATAACTATACAACATACAATATAAACAATACAACATTTCACATTGGGAATTAGGAATTGAAAAAGGTTTTCGTTTTCGTTTTCGTTGCTTTTGCCGCGGCAAATGCAAGAGCATTCGTAAGCGAGTCGGCTATGAAAGCCGACTTGCTACAGATGTTGGCTAATTTCTCTACCTACATCACAAACGACTATCAGCCCTGTGTCGCTACAAATAGTCTTGGTGAGCAGTGCGGATGCTTCAAGGGCGAAAGCACTATGGCTGCCAATGAGGCTGGAGTGCGCACCAATGCCGACCTTTCCATGATTGCAGCCTTTCTGTGCAAATATGGCAAAGGCAAAGTCAGATTGCCTGATGGCGTAACGTGGGAAGCACTGGAACAGATGGCACTCCATACTCTCATATTTGCCTATTCCACGCATAAAGCCAATCGCCTGAAAACGTGTGCTGGAGGAAAATACTGGGGCTCTGTCAGCAAGAACGATCATGTTTGGGAATCATCGCTATGGGCAATGTCGGTAGCCTATTCAGCATTTTTCCAGTGGGACGAACTTTCTTCGCAGCAGAAGAAATACATTGAAAACATGCTGAAGGCAGAGTGCAACTATGAACTTGAACGCTCAATTCCTACTGGATACGTGGGCGACACCAAAGCCGAGGAGAATGGATGGGAGACAAATGTTCTCGCCGTAACCTTAGGACTATTCCCCGACGACCCATTGGCAGACAAGTGGTTCCAGCGACTGAGAGCATTTGCCATAAACTGCTACTCCCATCCGTCCGACAAAAACAACACTACAATCATCGACCCCGACTATGATAATGCCACAATAGCCGATTTCTACAAAGGTCAAAATCTGTATGACGACTATACCCTGCAAAACCATAATTTCTTCCATTCCTCCTATCAGAACGTAGTGATACAAGAATTGGGTGAGTCAGCACTCGCACTCAAACTTTTCCAGTTGTCACTCTATGGCAAGGAAAAATGGCACACCAATGCCCTCATGCACAATTGTCAGAAAGTGATGGATAATGTACTCAACTGGTTTGCACTTGCTGATGGTGAACTTGCAATGCCAAACGGAAATGATTGGAGCCTGTTTCTCTACGACCAGATAACATCCTATTCCACAATGGCTTGTTTCCTTTCCGATAGTAATGCACTGATGCTTGAAAATCTTGCTTATCAAAACATCAAGAAACGACAGCAGACCACCACCGATGGCAGTTGGTTGCTTCGCCCAGATGTTCAGGCACGCCGGATGGGAGTACAAGCACATAGGGTGATGATGACATGGCTTATGCACGAGATGATTTCCACAGCCATGCTTACACCAACAGACTGGGAAGAGTTTCTGCGCCATCATTCGCAAGCAAAATTCTTCCAGTCGCAAGGCATAGTCCGTGCTGCAACAAAAGATCGCTTCACCTGTTTTTCGTGGAGCAAAGGACTAAACAGTTACACAGGCTACATTGCCGTCAATTCAGACACTTGCAACAATCTGATTGTTCCTTATCGCAACAACAATACAGGCAATTTCATCGGCAACTACATCATAGAAGGCAGGCGCACCAATGCCGCACCTGTAGGTAAAGCCGTTACAGAATTGCAAGACAATGGTTATGTGCTCAACGGAGAATTGCTGACAAACGATTCTGCGCTCAACCATCGCTATGCCATCTATTCCACACCAGGCAATGCTGTCATCTATCTGGATTATGTGACAGCTCTCGACAATGTAACCATTACAGCAGAACAAGGCGGATTGATGGCAATATCCACCGACCCATTTACTTCGACTTCGCGAAAAATATACCCACATCCCACAACCCTCACCTCTCACCCAGAACAACCGTGGCTCAATATAGACAATCATGTAGGGTTTGTCAGTCATTCTGGTAAAAAGATGGCATTTGGCAATTGTTCAAACAATAATTCCATTCTCACATCAAAGCTCTATCCACTCTACAGCGACAGCCTCCGCACCGTCAGCAAGGGAGAAACTGTGGATAGTCGGCATGTAATCTATTACAGCAATGTAGATACAACGACAACCCGTCAGATGTCGCTTCAGCTTCAGCCTTTGACCAGTCTCGAAAAAGGGTGGGGAGGAGTAATAGCATCCGACCCTGATGGGCATGAATATCTGCTGCTATCCAACTTCTGTGGTTCCACCACTGAACAGACTGTCTGCAATGTGAAGTGTCAATATGGTGCACCAGTATTCTCGGTGCCAACTACAATAAACGGCAACAACTCATCGGCAAGGTTTACCATAGCGGAAAATCATTCTGTAGCCGAACCTTTATCAGTATTCATCAACTCCGATGGTCCATGCAAAGCACGGATGAATGCAGGGGAATTGGAAATTCATTCTTTATCCAAAAAACCAGTCCATTGCATTGTTACAACCGTAGCAGAATCAGGTTGTAAATCCATAATGCACTCTGACTACTGACTTTGAACAACGATAACGATAACGATGACGATAACGATAACCACACAAACGTTCAAAGCAATTGTCTTAACTCCTTAACTCCTTTAACTTCTTAACTCCTATTGTCAATTATCAATTGTCAATTATCAATTAATGCCAGCATTACCTGTTCTCCTCCTGATCTCCTCCTTATCTCCTCCTTAAGTCCTCCGTAGAGTAGAGGTTAACCAGGAGATTTCCTATAGGCAAGGTATATGAAAGGAGGAAAGCAAGGGCTATTTGAAGTCTCTCCCTTTAGGGGGAGATTTAGAGGAGGCTCTGAATTTGCAGAAAATGTAACATTGTATCAGTTACAAAAATGAGTGACTATACCTGTTACCTTTTGGGCTATTATTAATATATTAATAATAGAATTTTTAGCTGCTTTTTTCTCAGTGTTTGTTCTCAGTATGTGGTATAGTGTGTGTATTTTGTAACTGATACAATGTTACATTTGCAAAAATCACGTCCAGAACATACTCTGTGCATGATTCCTTCATGGTAATAAGGTAACACAAAGTAACATATACGAAAAATATGTTACAATTTTTTTGCTCGGCATCAGTCTTTCGCCCTTTTCGCAAATCAGCGTTTTCGTATATATGGTACATTTTTAAGTTACTAAAGTTTCGCACACCCTGTATTACATGGGATGTTGCATGAGCTGATAGGCTAATTAATTGATTATCAGCTGGTGTTTATAAATATTAATTAATTTAGGCAGCCTCGCTATCTCGTTGATTTTCAGAATCCATGGCT
>JAZLKO010000088.1:0-21877 GCA_045597685.1 Prevotella sp. | reverse complement strand
GCTGTTCAGGGAATGCTTTTCATCGTCGTCAAAGTTCATGAAATGGTGTGCCGAGCAGTCATACGGAGCATATGTCTTCCACCTGCTGACAATGCTTGGAATCCAATTCGCCACCGACGGCATCTGGATGGGAGCCTTCGGAAAATTCATGTTCATCGGCATATCAACGACGATTGTCTCCTTTGTGCTCACATGGCTGGTCCGCTTGATACCCGGAGTAAAGAGAGTCCTGTAAATTTATGTTCAAGTATTCAATTTGTATGAATAATCAGGGAAAAAATTAACGGAAGAATTCAAGACACAAACAGCATCACTACCCTTACCATAAAGACTCACAGAAAGCACCTGCGCCGCAGGTGTTTTTTCGTCAAATCGGTTAATTTTAGTTAATTTGTGACTAATGTGACTAATGTGACTTGTGATTTTCGTGAAAAACAACCTAAAACCTAAAACCTAAAACCGAAAACCGGTTATGGGTTACTTGCTTTTTTTGCTTGTTCTAATGCGGAAAAAACATTGTCGCACCAAAGGTCGAACTCTGGATCTGGCTGCTGGAGTTCAGGGTGGGAGAGGATGTGGCTGATAGTAGTGCGCACTCCTTGGTCGAAGCGGATTGATGCACAGAAATCAGGTACTGCACGTTTGAGTTTGGTATTGTCGAAGATTACAGTATTTGATTTGTCGCCAATCAGGTTTCCTTCCAATTCGTATTGACTGCCTACGGCTGCCAAAAAATCGGATGAAACATGGTATGGATGCAGTTCAACTCCTAAAGCATTGGCTATGAGTTCATGAATCTGATTCCATGTAAGATTTTCGTCGCCTGTGATTTGGAACACCTCACCAATGGCATGGACGTTGCCCATAATGCCGACAAAGGCTTTTGCAAAGTCACTATTGTGTGTGAGCGTCCATAGAGTTGTTCCATCGCCAGGAATGATGACTGGTTTGCCTTCAAGCATACGTTTTAGCACTTGCCAGCTGCCGTTTGCACCATGAACAGCCACAGGAACAGCACGCTCGCTGTAGGTATGGCTTGGGCGGACTATAGTGACAGGAAATCCGTTGTCGCGGTAGCTGTGCATAAAAAGTTCTTCACAAGCAATTTTGTTTCTGGAATATTCCCAATGAGGATTACACAAAGGTGTGCCTTCGGTGATGTATGGTGATGCAAGTGGTTTCTGATATGCAGATGCGGAACTAATGAAGATGAACTGTTTTGTTATGCCCTGAAACAGTCGGATGTCGCGTTGTGCCTGTTCGGGAGTAAAGCAAATAAAATCGCATACTACATCAAACGTCATGCCTTGAAGGCATTGCTGCAGGGCGGTTTCATCATTGACGTCACAAATGAGAGTTTGAACATTTGTTGGTATTTCGTCTTTATGAGTACCACGGTTGAGAAGGAATAATTTCCACTCAGGTAGTTGGGAAATCAGACGGGTGATGGCAGAACTGATTGTTCCTGTGCCACCGATAAATAGAGCTTTCATGATTTTTTGCGGTTATGCGGTTATACGGTTATGCGGTTACAAGAGAAAATTTCCGTGTAAAAAAACAAAAACATCAAAAACCCCTTGAAGAGTATGGATGCTTTCAGCACCAAATGGTATGAGTGTGATAATTTCCCATTGAGCAAGCTCCCTGCTAAGTTCTCCCACTCATACCATCACCTTCTTACAGAAGGCTGTCATCCTCTTCAAAGCGATAAACATAAAACATTTACTCAGAAAATAAACATTGTATCCGTTTCAACATCCAGATAATAGTGTTCACTCTGATCTCGTACTGGTGCAAAGTTCCATAGAATGCCAATGCGTGTCTTTGTCAGTCTCATATAGTTCCAAAGTTGCTGCCGATGATCTGCACATAGTTTTTCAACTGCCTTGCATTCAATGAAAGCCTTGTTCTTTACGAAAAAATCAACAAAGTGCCTGTGATTTATACTTTTTCCATGAAACTCGACCGAAAAGTAGTATTCACGGGTAAATGGCTTGATATTTCGTTCCTCGAGCATAATCTCAAGTGCATCCTGGTACATATATTCGTTCAGGAATGGTCCCAATCCCATGTGCACCTCCTGACAACAACCATTAAGTTCATAGCACCATTGTTTGAGCCTATTGTATAGGATAGGGTCTTTATCTACAAGACGTTCTATTTTGAAGCTCTTCATTTTGCTTGTCTGTTTTCATATTTATAACGATTGCTGTAATGAATTATTGTTGCGATAAAGGTTTATTTCTGTTTATCGCTTTGAAGAGGATGAAAGCCTTCAAAGAAGGTGATGATGTGGGCGTGATAACCTATCGAGGAGCTTGCTCATCGGAAAGTTATTGCGCACATAGCAGCAGGTGCTGAAAGCATCCATACTCTTCAAGGGGTGGATTTAGGTTTTTGTTTTTTCAAACACGGAACATTTCACCAGCGCCGTTATATGGTTGAAAATTTTAAGCTTACAACATTCTCTACGTGGGTGGTGTGAGGGAACATATCAACTGGCTGGATTCTTTCCACTTGATAGGCTGCGCTCAGCAGTTGCAGGTCGCGTGCCTGAGTGGCAGGATTGCAACTTACATAGACAATCCGTTGCGGCGCGGCGCGGAGAATGGTATCAACTACATCGGGATGCATTCCTGCACGTGGTGGGTCGGTGATAATCACATCAGGGCGTCCATGTTCGGCTATAAAATCATCATTAAGCACATCCTTCATATCACCAGCATAGAAGAGTGTGTTTTTAATGCCGTTGATTTCAGAATTAACCTTTGCATCCTCTATTGCTTCAGGCACATATTCAATGCCAATAACCTGTTGTGCCTGTCGTGAAACAAAATTGGCAATGGTGCCTGTACCTGTGTATAGGTCGTACACTAATTCGTGTCCACTTAATTGGGCAAAGTCGCGGGCAACTTTATAAAGTTCGTATGCTTGTTCGGTGTTTGTCTGGTAGAAACTTTTTGGTCCTACCTTAAAACGCAATCCTTCCATCTCTTCAAGGATATGGTCTATGCCGCTGAATACCATTACGTCAAGGTCACCAATGGTGTCATTACATTTGTTGTTGATGACATATTGCAGGGAAATAATCTGTGGGAATTTGTCAGCAACAGCTTGCAGCAGTGATGTGATAAGCTTGTCGCTATAGTCGTCGCTCATCTCTTTTGTGCAGAACTGGAATACGACCATATATTCGCCTTTGGCATTGTTGCGAATCATCAGGTTGCGTAGCAGTCCTACTTGTTCGCGTGCATCAAAGAATGGTATCTGTTGTCCAATTGCATAATCGCGCACAAAATTACGTATCTGGTTGTTCAGGTCGTTCATGAGCCAACATTTCTCAATGGGCAGAACCTTGTCCCAAAAGCCTGTCACATGGAAACCGATGGAGGATTGAGGGAGGGTTGAGGGTTGAGAGGTGAGTTCGGCTTGAGTGAGCCAACGCTTGTTGCAGCAACCGAATTCAAGTTTGTTTCTGTATTCCTGGGTTTTGGCAGAGCCGAGTATAGGGCTTATCTCAGGTAAGTCTATTTTGCCAATGCGTGTAAGTTGGTCGAAAACCTGTTTCTGTTTGAATGCCAACTGCTCGGAATATGGCAGTTGTTGCCATTTGCAGCCACCGCAGACACCAAAGTGCTGGCAGAAAGGCTGTGTGCGAAGTTCGCTATATTTATGGTAGCGGATTACTTCTGCCTCACAATAGCTGTGTTTTTTCTTGCGGACTTGCAAATCGACAACATCGCCAGGAACAGCCCAAGGCACAAACACAACCAAGTCGTTGACTCTTACCAACGATTTGCCCTCTGCTGCAATGTCGGTAATGGTTATTTCCTCGAATATCGGTAATTCTTTTTTCTTTCTGCTCATTTTCGTTTTGGGTTTTTAGGAAACCAGCCTTTTCTAACACGTTCCTGTTGTTCGTATAATTCCTTGATGCTCCATAGACAAGTGGCACCAAGTACACCGAGAATTGCACTCAATGCAATGTTTTCTACAAATAGAGCAATTGCGCAGCACACAATGCCAGCTATGAGAAATATCCACCAGTATTTTGTACCACTGTAATATTCTGTCTTAATGACAATAGGATGAAACAATCCTATAATGAAAAACGTTGCTATTGCAATCAATATTCCAGTTGTGTTCATGGTTTGGTTGTTTGGGAGATAATTCGTAAATTATTTAAATTGTAAATAAATTGTAAATTGTTTTTTAGGAGTTAAGGAGTTAAGAAGTTAAGGAGTTAAGACATTGCCAAGGCATTAATTGATAATTGACAATTGATAATTCACAAATGTGGTTATCGTCATCGTTATCGTTATCGTAAGAGTCAGTAGTCAGCGTCAGTAGTCAGCTATAGTTTTCTTAATGCGGATATCAGGGCTGTGTTTTCAGAATTTGTGCCGATGGTTATGCGGACACAATTGCTGCAAAGCGGAATGTCGTGACGATTTCTTACCATTATACCCTGCTTTTTCAGATATTCATATACGGCAGGACCGTTTCTGAATCTTACAAGGAAAAAGTTTGCATCGGATGGGAAAACTTTTACTGTGTATTGCAACATTGCGACGGCTTCCATTACGCGACTGCGCTCTTCAAGTATGTTGTTGACACTTTTTGTTACTTCCGAAGTGTCTTTCAGTACTTTGAGTATTTCGCGTTGAGTAATCTCATTGACATTGTAAGGATATTTTACCTTGTTCATTATTGCAATGATTTCTGGCGAAGCGTATGCTACACCTAAATTCACCGAGGCACATCCCCACGCAATGCTGAATGTGTTGAGGATAATCAGATTCGGGTATTTGTCAAGGTCGGCACGTAGTGATGGAACAACGGAAAATTCGCTGTAGGCTTCATCGACAACTACAATGCCCTGAAACTGTTTTATTGTCTGCAACACTTCCTCACGGTTGATGCTATTGCCTGTTGGATTGTTTGGAGAACAGAGCCAGATTATTTTTGTATTGGAATCAGTCTTTGCCAATAAATCATGGCAAGAAACCTGGAAATCTTCATCAAGCAATACGGGACGATACTCCACTTCATTGATTAAAGCTCCTACTTTGTATCTGGCATAACTTGGTTCGATAGCAACAACATTGTCTTTCCCTGGATTGCAGAAACAACGGTAGATTACATCTATGGATTCATCGCTGCCATTGGCTAAAAAAATCTGGTTTTCAGCAACACGTTTCATCGGTGAAATGGCGGCTTTTACTTCTCTTTGCAATGGGTCGGGGTAGCGGTTGAGAGAATGATTGTGAGGATTCTCATTAGCATCAAGCAGAATCTTTGTCTTGTCGAGATTATACAATTCACGCCCACTTTTGTAACTCTCTAATTCAAGTATGCTCCGTCGGACAAGTTGATTAAGATTTTTCATGCAAATAACATTTTTGCAAAAGTAATGATTTAATGGACAAAATAAAAAATTCTTAAAATATGCTTAATGTTTTAGAAAAAAAATCTTAAATAAGTATAAATTATTTCTGAAGTTATTTCAATCATTTTATATTTGCGGAAATTTTTAAACTAACTAAAAAATGAAACTATTACGAAGTATGACAAGACTATCCGTGTTTTTTGCCATTTTCTTCATGTCGGTGGGGTGTTTTGCCCAAGCTGATGTGTGGAATACGACGTACAAGCAGGTGGAGCAAGGGATTCGCTCACCGCAATTCGCAGATAAGTCGTTTGTGATAACCAAGTTCGGTGCAAGTACAAAGGCAAGTGCTGCAAAAAATCAGAAAGCCATAAATGATGCAATTATCGCTTGTTCAAAAGCAGGAGGCGGAAAAGTTGTTATTCCTGCTGGTGAATGGAATACTGGTGCTATTCGTCTTCGCAGTCATGTTAATCTGGTGGCAGAAAAGGGGGCAATAGTAAAATTTGCTTTTGAGCGTGAACTATATCCTTTAGTGGAAACATCTTGGGAAGGATTGGATTTATGGAACTATTCACCATTGATTTATGCATATCAGGAAACCGACATTGCGGTGACTGGTGAGGGTGTGTTTGATGGTCAGGGTTCAAGGGAGACATGGTGGCCGTTTTGTGGTGCTCCACGTTACGGATATTCCGATAAGACTCTTGAATCACAAAGCCGTGGTTCACGGGCTCAATTGCTGAAGATGAGTGATAACGGCACTCCAATAAGTGAGCGCAAATTCGGTATGGGTAGTGGCTTGCGTCCTCAGTTTGTGAATTTCAACGAGTGCGATGGTGTGCTGATACAGGATGCAACATTCCTGAATTCTCCTTTCTGGGTGCTGCACCCACTGAAGTGTAAGAGTGTTACGGTTAAGGATGTACGAGTGGAGAACGACGGTCCTAATGGTGATGGCTGTGACCCTGAGAGCTGTGATGGTGTGCTGATTGAAGGGTGCTATTTCAATACAGGCGACGACTGTATTGCCATAAAGAGTGGACGCAATGGTGACGGACGCAGAAGAAATATGCCATCGCAAAATATGATTGTGAGAAAATGCACAATGGCAAACGGTCATGGTGGTGTGGTTATAGGTAGCGAAATAACAGGTGGCGCAAAGAACATTTTTGTTGAGGATTGTGACATGGACTCTCCAGAATTGGACCGTGTTATCCGTCTGAAGACAAACACTTGCCGTGGTGGAGTTACTGATGGTGTGTATGTAAGAAATATTCGCGTTGGTCAGTGCAAAGAGGCTGTCTTGAAGATAAACCTTATCTACGACCAGAACGAACAATCGGAGCGCGGACATGTGCCAACAATCAAGAATGTTTATTTAGAAAACGTGAATTGCAACAAGAGCAAGTATGGGGCATATATTGACGGTCTGAAGGAGTCGTGCAATGTTCATAACATATTCGTGAAGAACTGCAAATGGAATGGAGTGACGGAAAACGGAAATCTTTTCCGTGGGAAGATGGACAACGTGAAATTCGAGAATGTCTTTATCAATGGCAATCTGGCACTTCTAAAAGGCGATAAGCCTTACAAGCATTACAGTGAATGGATGACTTATTCAGAAATAAAGCGTATTCCTCAGAGCTGGATGCAGGATTTTGGGAAAAAACCAAACTGGAGCTATGCAGCAGGTATGGAATTAGAGACAATGCTTGATACTTACAATAGATATGGTGGGGAAGAAATCTGGAAATACCTACAAGCTTTTCCTGAGCACATGATTGATGCAGAGGGAAATACTACAGGCTACAATTACGAAGCTTTTAATTTGGATAATATCCGTCCGGGACGTTTTATTTTAAGAATGTATCTGAAAGACCCTCGTCCAGGTGAGAAAAAGGCTATTGAAACTTATTTTAAGCAACTCGAAAAGCAACCTCGTACAAAGGATGGTCCTTTCTGGCATAAGGCAATTTATGCTCATCAGGTGTGGCTTGACGGCATTTATATGGGATTGCCGTTTTACACTATGGCAGCACCAATTCTGAAAGGTGAGAAGAAGGCTAAGAAATATTGGGATGATGCAGTTGACCAGATTCTGATGACCGACAAGCGCACTTACGACAAGTCAACAGGTCTGTGGAAGCATGCTTGGGATGAAAACCACGATGTGTTCTGGGCAGATAAGGAGACAGGTTTGTCGAAACATTCATGGGCTCGTGCTATGGGCTGGTATGTAATGGCAATGTTGGAGGTTCTGGATGCTCTTCCTCAAGACTACGAGAGAAGGGGAGAGGTGATAGATTTGTTCCAGAGGGCAATGAAGGCAGTTGTGAAATATCAGGATAAGAAATCACAGGTGTGGTATGATGTGCTTGATGTGAAAGATCCGAAAAACTATCTTGAGTCTTCTGCCTCTTCAATGTTTACTTTTGCCCTGCTGAAAGGTGCGCGAATGGGGTATATAGACAGCAAATACCGTGAGATAGGCAGAAGTGCATATAATGGTCTGCTGAAGAATTTCATAAAAGTCAATGCCGACAAGACTATTTCCATTACAAATTGCTGTTCGGTTTCAGGACTTGGTCCTGGTCCTAACGAATACGTGACAAAACCGAACTATAAGCGTGACGGTTCGTTTGAATACTATATGAGCGAAAAAGTGCGTGACAACGACAATAAGTCAGTAGGACCGTTTATCTGGGCTTCGTTAGAGATGGAGATGATGGGTTTTGACTCAGATTTCACAGCGATAGACCGTGAAGAGATTTTTGACAGGAACAATCCGATTATAACAGCCGCTGACCCACTGGCATCGCTGACAGTGGGCAACGGCAAGTTTGCCACAACAGTGGATGTGACAGGTTTGCAAAGTTATCCTGAATACTATAAGGCAGGTGTACCGCTATGTGCACAGTCGGACTGGGGCTGGCATTTTTTTCAGAATGCCTCGAATCTGACCGAGGCTGAAACAACTAAAAATGGCTATGCTGTAGAAAAGAAAGCAAAAAGTGGAGCCAATGCACGTCAGATAGCAACAACGGCTTATTTCCGTGAGAATCCGCACAGACTGAATTTAGGTTGTGTGGGACTGGAACTGAAGAATAAACAAGGTGTGATAATTCCTATTACCGAACTGAAAGACATTCATCAGATAAACCGCCTTTGGGAAGGACGAATAGAGTCAATGTTCAAAGTAGAGGAAACTCCGGTAGAAGTATATACGCTTTGTCACCCAGAAAAGGACTGTATTACAGCAATGGTGCTTACAAGTCTTTTTGAGAAAGGACAGGCAAATCTGAGTTTCCGCTATTCTTATCCTACAGGCAAGCATTCTGACGATGCCAACGATTGGGGAAAGGAAGATGCTCATGCTACAAGCATAGTCAACCAAGGCGAAAGGTTTGCTATCCTGGAACGTCAACTTGATGATACTAAGTATTATGTACGTATTGACTGGGAAGGAAATGCCAAATTCGTGGAAGCAGGAAAGCACTATTTCACACTTTCACCATCCGACAATTCACTTGCATTCAGTTGCACGTATATTCCAGCAAACGATAACGAAAACGAAAACCGTACAACCGACTCTGACAATATTGCAGCATTAAAGATTCCTGCACAGGTGTATAAACGAGCACTGAGCACTACCGCTTCTGCATGGAGAAAATATTGGGATAAAAGTGGAATCGTGGATTTTTCACAGTGTACCGATAAGAGGGCTAAGGAATTGGAACGCCGTGTGATACTGTCGCAATACATCAAAGCAACAAACTGCCGAGGAAATATGCCTCCACAGGAGTCTGGACTGACTTACAACACATGGTTTGGACGGCCACATCTCGAAATGGCATGGTGGCATCTGGTTGATTTCTCACTTTGGGGACATCCAGAAGTGTTGGAAAAATCGATGGAATGGTATAATAATATTGCCTATCCCAAAGCAAAGCAGATTGCAGAACGTCAGGGATATAAAGGGGTAAGATGGATGAAAATGACCGACCCTTGGGCAGGTGAAGCTCCTTCAAATGTGGGTTCTTATCTTATTTGGCAACAACCGCACTATATCTATTTTGCAGAGGAACTGTATCGTCATTCACCTGACAACAAGGTGCTGAAGAAATATTGTAAGGGAGTGGATGAAACGGCTGAGTTTATTGCAGATTTCCTGACAAAAAACGAAAAGACTGGTAAATATGAAGTGCGCGGTGCTACAGCAATGCAGGAGAGCATGTCGTGGAAGATGGCATACAACCAGCCTTTCGACTTGGCATATTGCCATTATGCTATAAAAACAGCTCAAAAATGGCGTGAACGGTTGGGATTGGAACCAAACAAGCAATGGGATGACATAATCAACAATATGTCAACATTACCTGAACGTGATGGTATTTATACAGCAGGTTTGCCTGTGAATGGTTATCAGCCAGAGAAATCAACAACAGGTACAGATGCTGAATTTGCGAAAATGAGTTTTGAGAAGGCAACACGTTCCGACCATCCCGCTGTCTTGGGTGCATGTGGATGCTTGCCATATACCTATTTATATAATAAGGAGAAGATGGCAGCAACTCTCAAGGACATGATGGCAAACTGGAACTGGATGAGTACATGGGGATGGGACTATGGCATGATGGCTTTGGCAGCAACACGCTTAGGCTATGCTGAGACAGCCTTGGATGCACTGATGGTAGATACTCAAAAAAATACATATCTGAAAAATGGCCATAACTATCAAGATGGCAGATTAAGAATATATCTTCCTGGCAACGGAGCATTACTGATTGCAGTTGCAAAAATGTGTACAGACAATGCTTTCCCAAAAGACGGCACCTGGAATGTGCGTTGGGAAGGAATCAGTGAAATGCAGTAAATTAATGAATTAATAATTAATAATTAATAATTAATAA
This sequence comes from Prevotella sp., assembly GCA_045597685.1. Classification (GTDB taxonomy): domain Bacteria; phylum Bacteroidota; class Bacteroidia; order Bacteroidales; family Bacteroidaceae; genus Prevotella. The sequence continues at coordinate 11,575 of JAZLKO010000088.1, read as the reverse complement.
TTAAAAACCGTAAATTAAACAATTGTAAATAAATCGAAAATTGTAGAATAGCAAATAATCTAAATATTAAATATTAATTATGAACTTGGCAATGAAATGTTTTTTTAAGGTTAGCATGTTAGCATTAGTGTTGCTGTTGCCTTATGCGGCTAAAGCTCAGATAACAGGTCAGGTGTTTGATTCAAACAATGAACCTGTAATCGGTGCTACGGTTGTAGAAAAGGGCAATGCAAAAAATGCTGCAATTACGGATTTTGACGGTAATTTCAAAATCAATATTACCGCAGGTAAGAAAATCGTCATTACATACGTAGGTATGAAGACTCAGGAAATTGCAGCGCGGGCTAATATGAAAGTTGTATTGGAGGACAATACAGACCAGTTGGATGAACTTGTTGTAATAGGTTACACAAGCAAGGCACGTAAGGACCTGACTGGTTCGGTGGGTTCCGTATCGGGAGTGAAACTGGCACAGGTGCCTGTTACTTCTGCTGCAGTGGCTCTGCAAGGTAAAATCTCTGGTGTGCAGGTAACAACCGTTGACGGTGAACCTGGTGCAGAAGTGAATATTCGAATACGTGGTGGTTCTTCTGTAACACAGTCGAATGAACCTTTATATATTGTGGATGGCTTCCAGGTAAGTAGTATTACGGACATACCACCATCAGACATTGCCAGCATTGACGTATTGAAAGATGCTTCACTCACAGCAATTTATGGTGCAAAGGGTGGTAATGGTGTAGTAGTGGTTACAACCAAGTCGGCTTCGGCAGGTAAGGTAAAAGTCACATTTAATGGTAACTTGAACTTCAGTCATTTGTCCAAAAAAATGGATTTGATGAATGCACAGGAATTTGCAAATTACCAGTATCAGTGGCATGCTTGTAACGGAACACGTTCATCAAATGCAAAATTCTTCAAATCGAATTTCGGTAATCCATACGACCTTGACATGTATTCCACTCTGCCATCACACGACTGGCAGGATGAGGTGATGGGCGAAACTCCTTTGAACTACTCTGCAAACGTTACAATAGGTGGTGGTTCTGACAATATGAAGTTCAATGCTTCCATAACCCAGAGTCAGGACAAGGGTATTATAAAAGGTTCCGGTGTGCGTCGTACTAATATCAATGTTAAGACTGACATCAAGGTTAATGAAAAATTCTCGGTTCAAATCAATCCTAAATTCACATACCGTCGCAGTGAAGGTGCTGGTGGTACCAACATAGGTACAGGTGGTATTATTGATGTTCTGAGATATCGTCCTACAAATGGTCTTCGTGAGTTTGGGTATGTTGATCCAACATATGCCGACCCTGATGAAGAGCAGCTGTTTACATATACCAATCCAAAGAATGATATTGCAATCAATCAGTTGATTGGTAATACCTATAATCTTAGCACAGGTGCAGCGCTCAACTGGAAACCAATAAGCGGATTGACACTACGCACAGAAGGTACAATCGGACTGAGATGGAACGACCAGAGCCGTTTCTATGGCGCATTGACAGGTACAGGACAAGCCAACAACGGTCAGCCAGTTGCGCAGCTTACCAATGGCAAGGGTTTGAACTATGTGTGGACTAACACTGCAAACTATGTTATGAGTATTAAAGACACTCATAATCTCTCGTTCCTGTTAGGTCAGGAAATTTATCATTCCAAGAGCCGTTCATCATATATTATGAACCGCTATTTCCCACGTTCATTCACAGCACAGGAAGCATGGGATAATATGGAATTTGGTACACCATACCAAAGCACTTCAGACGTTTCGACTCCAGACAGAACAGCATCATTCTTCGGACAAGTGAACTATAACTACAATCACAAGTATCTTGCCAGTGTAACGTTCCGTGCCGATGGTTCTACAAAATTTGCTCCAGGCAATCAGTGGGGCTATTTCCCTTCAGTATCAGGAGCATGGGTGATGTCTGAAGAAAAGTTTATGAAAGATATAACATGGATTGAACAATTGAAAATACGTGCTGCAGTAGGTCTGACAGGTAACAACCATATCGACAACGATATGTGGCGTGAATTATATGCTATCAATCCGACAGGCGGACCTGGTTTTGGTGAATCCACACCATATGGTGAACAGTATTACGGCAATAACGGAGGCGCAAAATTCACAAATAAGAACATTAAATGGGAGACAATCATTACCCGTAACCTCGCTGCTGACATTACATTGTTCAACGGCAGACTGACAATCACTCCAGAAGTATATTGGAACACTACAAAGGACTTGCTCTATAAGTCAGACCTTCCATCTGTAGTTGGATATACAACCCAGATGCAGAATATCGGACAGGTGACAAATAAGGGTTTAGAGTTCTCGGTCAGCGGTGATATTCTTCAGGGTAAAGACTATGTGCTTTCTGCAAATATCAACTTTGGACTGAACAAGAAAAAAATTGACAAACTCAACGGTACTGATGACGTGATTTGGGACCAGAACGATCGTTGGAAATCTGCATATAATGACTATTGCATGAAGGTTGGCGATGAAGTAGGTCTTATCTATGGTTTTGTCTATGACGGACTCTATGGTTTCGATGAATTCTATTTCGATCCACTCAACAACTATCAGGCAGTTCCTTGGGGTTCAAGTGCAGCAGATAATGGTACATCAAAAGACTGTGCTCCTCGTGAAGATGGTTATGTTACAGTAATCAATGATATTTCAGGCGATTCCAATTCAGGAATTGCAACCCTGCCAGGAAAGATTAAGTTTAAAGACCTTGACGGAGACGGACGCATAACAGAGAACGACCGTACTGTGATAGGTAACACAAACCCTAAGATTCAGGGAGGTATCGGACTGTCAGGCCAGTGGAAGAATCTTGACTTCAATGCCAACTTTACCTATATGCTTGATTTCGACATCAACAATGCTACATCATATATGCTGTCGTCATCAATAAACAACAAAAACAAGTTCCACAATGTTTTGTCGAAATTCTCTAATGGATGGCAATACAATGATATCGACGGTTCGATAACTGGTACAAAAGGTGATATTCTTTACAAATTATATTATGTAGATAATAGTGTTGCAATGTATAAGAATCATAATGCAGGCAGAACACTTTGGAATCCAGCAGATGTTACTAAGAACATCACTCATTCTTATTTCATTGAGGACGGTTCATTCCTCCGTTGCAGCGATATTACAATCGGATATACTCTTCCAAATAAGTTCATTAAGAAACTTGGAATCTCTAAGGCACGTTTCTACGCATCCGCAACGAATCTCTTCATTATCACAAATTATTCGGGCTACGACCCTGAAGTGGACATTCAGACAGGTCTGACTTGCGGAATGGACTACAACCGTTATCCACGTGCTCGCAGCTTTGTGTTCGGAACAAATATTACATTCTAAAACAAGGTACAATTATGAAATTCAAGAATATATTATTAGTAGGTTTAGTATTAGCATCACTGACGTCATGTAACAAATATCTTGACGTAGATGCAGGCTCTGCTTACACAAATGATTTCGTGTATAGTCAAAAGAGTGAAATTGAACGTGCACTGAATGGTGTGTATGCACAGGCCTTGGTGAATAATCTGTATGGAAATGCTTATCAGAGAACTTTTATTCTGAATAGCGATGTTGATATGCAGATAAGTTCATCAAATGCTCATGCACACAATACTTATTCCCGTTTTGACTGTGACGACCAGGGAGGTGATATAAACAGTTTCTGGATAGCAGCATACAACCTCATAGAATATGCAAACAAATTCATTACTTATTCTGAAGCCAGTCCTATTTACGACACTAACGACAAGGAACTGATGCAATGGATAGGCGAAGCAAAATGTTTGCGTGCAATGGCTTATCATGACCTTGTGGTTATGTTCGGCGATATTCCTTTTACTGACACACCAGCAGCAACCAAAGGAACTGATTATGTGTTGCCAATTGCCGATCGTCAGGATGTGCAGGATTTCCTGATAGCCGACCTGAAGGAAGCTGCTCAGTATATGTCTTCTACAAGTTCCGTTACGGTAGAGCACTGCTCTAAGGAATTTGCACAGGGACTGATTGCAAGAATAGCTCTTACTGCAGGTGGCTATTCTCTGCGCCCTGATTTGAATGATACAAGAAATTATGGTACGATGGTTCGGCCTGATAATTATTTGGATTATTACAAAATTGCAATGGACTATGCTGATTCTGTAATAACAGCAGGCACTCACCAGTTGAATCAGAAATTCCAGGATGTGTTTGTAAATGAATGTAATTATCAGGTAATAAACAACGATGACCCTATTTTTGAACTTCCATTCGCAAAAGAATCAACAGGAAACACTGGCTACATACAAGGTCCATCATACTCTGCCTACGAAGGCAATACCGTAGGTCCTTGGGGTGCAACGAGTGGTAATGGACGACTGAACGCTTTCTACCGCTTCCTGTTCCGCGACAACGACTTGCGCCGTGAAGAAGTCAATGGGTTGTGGTATTATAATTATTATACCAATGCAGACGGTGTGCTCGAAGATTCTGTCTATATCCGCAGCGACTATACCGTCCACAACAACAAGTGGTCAAAACTCTGGACTTCAGAAGGAAATGCGTTGGGTTCATACACAGAAGGTGCAACAGGTATAAATTATCCTTACTTGCGTTATGCTGATGTGTTGCTGATGTATGCTGAGGCTGCCAATGAAATAAACAACGGTCCTACAGACAAAGCTGTAGAATGCTTGGCAAAGGTGCATAGTCGTGCATTCGCTGATGGTGACGTTGCTTTCATAGATGAGGCTAAAACATCCAAGGAAGCATTCCAGAAAGCAGTCCTTGACGAACGTAAATGGGAATTTGCTGGTGAAAACAGTCGTTGGCGCGACTTGGTACGCACAAACACATACGCTGAGGAACTGGTTTATTGCTTCTTGCGCTATTATTCAGTAGGAATGCAGAATTCAGGTAGTTCATCAGGATATGAAGATGCCATCACCGAGCATGATGGAAAAGAATATATTGATGCTCTGCCAGAACGTATTTATTTCCATGCTTACAATATAGAAGAAGCAAACGCATACGCTCTCAGAATGTATAAGGCACAATTGTATGGTTATCAGATTGAAGAAGGCGAAGTCTTACAGAAATATCCTAATCAGTCGCGTAAGAGCTTGCGTATCTATAATGCCTACGTCCCAATGTCGCAGCCTGTAACAAGTGCAATTACACGTGGAGGATTCTCTGCAAAGGCTTGGAACACTGCCGACTTCTACCAGTGGGGCGATAATGATAGCGGTACTCCTAAAGACCAGTGTAAATATTCATTCTATGGATTCATGAGATGCGATGATGGCGGCAACCTCTGGATTATCAACAATGGAACCTTGGAATTGTTCCCTACAACAATACCTGAAGCAGACAAGTTGCCAGTAGTAAGGTATATCCTACCATATCCAAATGCAGCAATTCAACGCTCTGCTGGTGCGTATAAGAATTATTATGGATACTAATGATTAATTGATAATTGACAATTGATAATTGACAATTTGACAAAAATAAATAATAGCAATATGAAAAAGAAATTTAGTTTTGTAATATTGATATTGGCTGCATTTGCATCAACTCTGATAATTTCATGTAAAGAGGATGACAATGTGGCTCCAGGAACGGATAGGAATTTCATGACAATGTTCATCACAGACTACACTCGTGGCAAGGGTTCTGACTATCCATACAACTGTGGTCTTGATGGTGCTTATCCGCATGGAAATACCATTCATCTGTATTGGTATGGCGTAAACGACTGTGCTGGCTATCAGATTCAGATGGCAATGCAGTCAAAGGTTGCCAATGGTGTCGATGCATGGGCTGCCGTACAGGGCACAAATGATTTGCTGTTGGATACTATATTAGGTCCTAACCAACTTGATATGGTGATAAAAGATTTGCAATACTCTACAGACTATCGTTTTGCCATACGTTCATTGTCAAAGTTGGATGATAATGTGACAGATTTCTCACATGCTTCAAACTGGTACGGACATGGTAACGGACGTCAGTGGCAGGAATACATGGGAATCAAGACATTAGACCGCTATGCCACACCATTTGCAGTCTATGTAAATCAGTCAATGACTACTGAAACAACAATGCATGTATGTCTGAATACAAACGTAAAGACATTCGTCAAAGAATTTGAAGGGGTGACAGATGCACAGAAAGAACAAATTGACGCGCTTACAACTTTTACACGCGAAGATTTGTTGGCTATTGCTACTAATATCTCAGAAGAAGACAAGGATAAACTGGAAAGCTACTACACAAATTTCAATGTGGAACCAAATGGCGAGTTCGGTTTTAAGTATTTGAGAGTCAATCCATCACCTAACAATCCAAATTCTACCGTTGGTGAAAAATGGAGAAACTATGAGATAACAGACGCTGATAGAGCCAAAGGCTATATTGATATTGATGGCCTGTCTCCTAATTCAGTATATGTGATAGATGTTGTTGACCCAAGAGTTGCTGTAGCAATTGATGCTAAATATAATACCTGTACATCACGTTCAGATGGTAAACCAGGCGACCCAATTCTCCTAAAACACGATGAGCTGTTGGCAAAGTATGGCGATAGAACAGACACCTTCGCTCTTGCAAAAGATTACAATGCAGCTCCGATAAGTCCTGTACTGCTTGACTTCATTTCAAATACGAGCTATGCTGAAGGTCAGGCATTTTATCTTGAAGGTGGACAGACTTATTATATAGATGGTAGCGACATCACTTGCAAAGGTTTTGTTCTGGCAACCGACCCTGCCGATGTGGCACAGGGCAAACGTGCTTACGTCATCTGTGGTATTGGTAAAAACTCAGACATATATTCTGGTACAAACGGAGAAGAGTGGTCTGGTTCATATCAGATGTTCATGTTCGGACGTAGGCCAGAAGCTGGCGAGGGCGGAGAAATCTATATGAAAAAACTTGCTTTCTATGATATAGATTTTGATAATCCTAAAGCATTGAACTATGGAGATAATGTGGCGGGTATAGGTACTATTGCAGGAAACTATTTCTTCAACATGTATTCTGACGGTATGGCTGTAACCCTTGATAGTCTTGTTATCGAGAATTGTACATTCAAGCGTATTGTACGCGGATTTATTCGTGAGCAAGGTCCAAACTATAAAGTGTGGAACCACGTGCTGATTAAAAACAATCAATTCTTTGATTGCGGATATTACAACAATGGTGCTGGTGGTTATCCTTGGATTGCAGGATCGGGTACTAATCCAAATACTAATCTGTACAAGGATTTCAAGGTTTTGGAAAATACATTCTATGACAGTCCATTCCCTGCATTCTTCAACGAAACGGCACAAACAGGATGGACCTCTGGTGCATGGAATATAACATTTGCCAACAATACGCTCATCAACTTCAACACACGTGCTGCTGGCAATATCTTCAATATGCGCTATCTTCCAAATGGCTGTGTGTTCAATGTGAAAAACAATCTGTTCGTACTTACAAAGCAAGTAGGCGACCAACGTGTGCTTCAAATGTGGGGTGCAGACATCAGAAACACAATGACACTTTCCGACGGTTCTGCTGCTAAGGTTACACTGAACTTTGAAAACAACTGGTCAACGAATAACGACTTGACAAATGGCAGCATATTCAGTGCCAATGCATGGACTTCCACAAGCAACAATTTCGGTAAACTCTTAAAAGACGGAAATGCTACTCTGAACGGTAGTCTGGAAGTTAATGTTGCAGATGTTTCGGCAACGGAACTCTTTACAAGTCCGTGCCCACCTTATAAGGCAACCACAGCAGGCGATTGTAATATGCACCGTGCAGATGCACTTGACGGAACGGCTAAAGAGTTTAATGTGAATCTGTACTACAAGAATTTTGACAACGATATAGTGAAAAACAATGTTGGTGCGTCAAGATGGAACAAACAGGTGGTTAATGCAAAGAAATCAAAAAGATAACATTTTTAACGGATAAGAATATGAAAAAGCTATATAATATATTGATTTGTTTCGTGGCTCTTACTATTGGTTTCGGAGTGTATTCTTGCAAGGATGCTAATGAGTATAAAGATGCCCGCACCGACAATCCGTCATGGGTAACTAATTACAATGACTCAAAGACAATTCCTCATCCTGTGGCAATAGCAAATACTAAATGGCTGAGGGGCTCTGGACTCAAACTCAATGTGCAGGGTAAAGAAGTACAAGGCTTCGTGGAAAGCCTGGACTTTTTCAGCGCAGATTCTGTAGTGGTAAAAATGAGCCAGGGAGTAACGGAAGGTACATGGACCGACGACTCCAATACAGAGGCAATACCTAATTATGAATATACTTACTCTGAAATCACTGGTAAGGTTGAAATCATGAAAATGGTTAAGGACGACAAAGGTAAAGTCTCAAAAGTAGTAGTTTTCACAGGCGTAGCGGTTGAGGGTAGTCCAACTATTCTGACAATGGCACACTATGGAGATATTCCTGTACAGACATATTTGATTAGACAATAAAGGTGGGTTCTATAAATTATATTGAGATGATTTCAGAATTATTTTTGAGCAAATTTCTTTAAAATGTTTATACATTAATTTTATTTTTTTTTACTAACTTATTTTTTATTAAATTTTTTCTATTATGAAAAAGCTATTTACTTTAATTTTCGCGCTGGTCGGATTTACAGGTATTGCTAATGCAGAAACTGTTGACGATCTCGCAGTTTTGAAGCACAGCTATGTGCTTGTTTGTGACGAATTCACAAACAATGGTAATGATAAGATTGCCAAGAACGCTATTTATGGCGATGGCTTCTTCTTCACTCCTACAGGCCACGACAAGGCTACTAACAAGAAGTCTGTGAACCTTGCTGACACTATTTGGGGAGCAGAAATCAATGCAAAGTATGGTGAATATGGTACTCACCTCAATTCTATGCGTATCAAGAATGCACAGGATGTGTTCGCAATGAAGGTTACTGCTAAGTCAAAGGTTATCATCTTCTTTAATGGTCAAGGTAAAACTGGTGTAGATGCACGTCTGCCTAAGATTGCTACAAATGCAGCTCTTACAGAAGGTATTCAAAACCCTGCTCCAGTAGAAGGCGATTGCTACAATGTTGACAAACTGGAATGGACTGCTCCAGATGATATGACTATCTACATTGGTTCATACGGTGGCGATACTTACGTATCTTACGTTATCGTTGAAGCTAACGAGGCTCCTGGTACTCCTTCTGTAAAGGTTGGCGATACAATGTATGAAGACGGACTGTATTTCAAGGAAGTTATCTGCAAGCCAATGCCTTGTATTGAAGAAGGTTCTACTGAAAAGATTCCTACAATTGTAACTTACACAACAGACGGTTCTACTCCAACAGCAGAAAGCGACATTTATGTTGATCCTATCAAGTGCTATGAGAACATGACCGTTAAGTTCCAGGCTTATATGGACTTTGGTGATGGCGAACCCGTAGAAGACTTTAAGTGCGATGGTGCTGACAATGAAGGTATTGTTTCATTCAGCTTCGATGCTCCTGAAATGACAGTTGATGGCGGACACGTAACTATTTCTACACCATACGAGAATGCAACTAACTATTATTCATACGGAGAAGTTGTTGACCAGGCTGGTGATGAGTTTACTCTTTCAGAATCTGCTACTGTTTCAGCATATTCAAAGATTGTGAATGGTGACTATGCTACATTCACTACAAAATCAGTTACAAAGGATGTATTTGTATTGAATCCTATCAAGGAAAAGAAAGTCGTTGAACTTGTAAACGCTGTTATCAAGGACTCTATCGACGCAACAACTGCTGAAAAAGTTTATTATGTAGAAAGTGCTGATCTTACAACAGACAAGATGGACTTTTTCGTAAAAGACCTTGTTATGGCAGCAGTTGCTGGCGACAATGCTAAGTATCAGGCTCCAGAAGGAAAAGAGGCTTATATCCAGATGAGCAACACTAATATTACATTCGAAGTTGCAGAAGGTGACTCTCTTCTCGTAACTGTAACTTGCTCAAAGAACTCTTGCAAGGTGCTTGAAGGCGATAGCCCTGACCATAAGTGCTATGTTAACTTAGGTGGTGGCTTGACTTTCGGAACTGAAGACATTACTCTCGAAGGTGCAAACATCATTAAGTTCGGTCTTGGTGCTGGTACATACACATTCCAGAAATACTCTGGCACAGGTAACATCTTCATTTCTTCTATCGTTATGGAACCTTACGTAGCTCCTGCTCCTGGTACTGTTGAGGCTTATATGCCAACTGATGAAGCAGGTGTTGCAAAGGCTGAATGGGTGGCTGAAAGCAATGAAGCTGGTAATGTAGTTGATATCGATGCTACTCCAAGCGTACACCTCTATGCACTTTCTGGCCCTGAATCAGGTTGGACAGAAGGCGAAACTCTTCCACTCGCTCCTGTTTATAACAATGGTTGGGCAGTAAAGAACAATCGTAACAATGTTTGGGACGATGCTCTTCAGGCAACTAAGACTCTCTATTTCGTAAATGGTGCTGGTAACCCAACAACAGGTGTTGCTTTCACAATGAAATATACTGATGACCAACCTACAGGAATATATCGTGCATGCTATAATACGCAGAACGATAAAAATGGTCCTTGGTATGCAGAAGATGGCGTAACTCAGCTCACAGAAGATTTCGACTTCTACTATCATCCAGACGGAACAACTGCAATGCCTAAGTATGGTGTGTACTACCAAGTAACTCCAAGACTTGATGGTATGATGAAATTCCTCGTATGGAACAACAAGACAAACCGTCCTGTATATGTTGTTGACAATGATACATACGTAGCACTCAATCCACTTGCTGGCGAAGTTAAGTATTCTGGTTATGTAAATAGCAAGGATGAATACATTGATCCAGCTGATGAAAGCAAGGGCAAGAAGATGATATTCTACGAGAATCTGGTACCACAAGAAGGTAATGAATATGTTCCACAGGCAGAAATCAATGGAGGTCAGGCTGCATGGGTATATCTCACATTCCCTGTAAAGGCTAACAAGACTTATTGGTTGTTTAATGGTAATACTCAGCTTGGTTTCGGTGGCTTCGAATTCACAGTAGGTGGCGAACCTGTTGTTGGAAAGAAGGGTGACGCTAATGGTGATACTCAGATTAATGTAAACGACATTACTACTATTGCCGCTTACATTTTGAATGGCACTGCAGAAAACTTTGTATTTGACAATGCAGATGCAAATGGTGATGGTCAGATTAATGTAAACGACATCACAGTTACTGCAGCAATTATCCTTGGAACTAATCAATAATTGGATTCTAAAGAATTTTAAAAAAAGAGGAGGAGAAGGCTTCGGTCTTCTCCTCTCTTTTTTTGTAGGTTGTTTCAACCATCTATAAGCACTATATAAATGTGACAACGTATTTTTCTACTTTATTACTAATATATATCAACTATTCATCTACTATTTAAAATAGGAGATAAATAGGAGATAAATAGGAGATATATACGAGATATATAGGAGATATGCATAAGAAATGGTAGAAAAGATGGGGTGAAAAGGCTGAAGT
>JAZLKO010000087.1:0-6293 GCA_045597685.1 Prevotella sp. | reverse complement strand
CAGAGTTGAACTGATTGTAGAACTTTAGAGAGTTCACGCCTTTGAAAATATTTCGTTCCATACCACAAAGGTAGGAATTATCTTTGAAATGATATTAAAATTAACAAATTTTAGTGCGCACTAAACGCCTATACCTATAAACCTTTTTGTCACAACCTCATAACCACACCAACATGCAGTTGGGCAACAAATTGTTTATTTCTGTTTATCGCCTTGGAGAGTATGACAACCTTCTGTATGAAGGTGATGATGTGGGCGCGATGACTTATCGAGGAGCTTGCTCATCAGGAAGTTATTGCGCACATAGCATCAGGTGCTAACAAGCACCCGTACTCTTCAAGGGGTTTAATTTGGTTTTTGTCTAAATAAGACTTCCCACGGAAAAATGTACCAGTGCCTGTTTGTTGTTTTGGATGCAAAAGCCACAGGCTTCGTTAGCATCAATGGCTGTTTATTTAGGTTTATTTTCGTACAAACAATCGCAAAGGTCAGAGTGACTACTGTCATTTGCTTTTTTCTAATTTGTTAGTAAATTTAAAGTTTCCATAAATAGCCGCACTTGCATTCGCATACAGCCGCGAGAGATAGTCCTGCGCAATACGCATGTTTACTTTGTTTTCGATAGTCAGTGCAACCTTGATTTTGTTCTTGCTGGAATACACTGCCCAACTGCCGCAACTCATTGAACCTTCATCCACCTTGCGCGTTGTTTCATCATCGTCTTCGTCACGTTTCTTGTAACCCTTGAAAAACATACGTTTCCCAGGGAGAACAGAAAGGCTACCCTTATAAGTCTTACCTTCCTCAAAAATCGTTTCATCGATCAAGGTTAGAGTTCCGCTATCATTGACCTCAACCTCATTTTTAATTTTTGGCTGCTCTTTGTCAGCCGTTTTCTTTTTTGTCATAATTTTTTTTAAGTTTAACCCGATTTGGGTTCAGTAAAACAAAGTGCGCACATCATCCATTTTGAATGACGATGCAAAGTTATGGACAAAAAAAATACCATTTAAGAAAAAATCCTAAATGGTATCGATTTTGGTATTCTTGGTATCGACTTTGGTATTCTTGGTATCGAAACAAGTGTTTTTTTTATGAAATATCCAATAAATCTTTCAGTCGTTCCACAATATTTATCTGGCGCAACGCCTGTCCGGAGACCTTGTCCTTGTATTCAGACCATAAATCCACATTTACCGGCAATTTCAATTCCACCGTCATTTTACGCCAATTATTATACACACATGGATATTTCACATCCTGTAATCCCATTTCGTCAATGCAGTTGCAGAAATCTTTCATATTGACAGGATAACCCTCATGCTTGTTGAGCACCTTGTATATGGCAAACCAACCTTTACCATCAGCCATCAACCCTTCTTCAAACAATGTCAGCACGCACTTTCTAATCTTCTCTGCCGACAAAGTTCTTTTCTCGTCAGCCTGTGTGCGTAACCTTGCCTTTATTATTGAAAGTCCGTTGCGAGTATTTTTTATGCATCTGGTGACAACTCCCCATGCCCGAAACTCCTGCGTGTTGTTGTCTATCTCTATAGGCTTATACTTTTGATTTGCTGGATACAGCACAACCTTTTTGTTTTCTTCATCAATATGCAGCACCTTCATGGTATATTCCTTGTCGATATACGCCACAATAACATCACCATCATGTGCTTGCTTTTCACGATTAACTATGCAAAAATCACCTGGCATATATCCCAAGTCTATCATGCTATCGCCTTGCAATACCGCAAGGAAAATTTCTTCAGCACCATCGCCAACCCATTCTGCCAAGTTAAGCATTTCCGCATTACCCAAAACCTCATGCGGATTGCCACACCATAAACTCTCGTCATAGAATGGAACCTGACGATTTTCTTTCATGTTTATACGATACAATATCAATTCTTTTGCCATAATTTGTAATTATTTAATCCGCCGCAAAGATAACACTTTTTTTGAAACATCGTAACGTTTCAATGAAATATCGTAACGTTTTTTCTTGGAAATGTCATTTTTTTTGTTATAGGCGACATGTTTTTTTGAAACATCGTAACGTTTCAACAAAACATCGTAACGTTTTTATTTGGTAATGTGATTTTTTTTATTATAGGCGCGGGGCAAAATCACTATTTGCAAACTATTTTGAAACATCGTAACGTTTCAATGAAATATCGTAATATTTTTTTTTGGTAGTGTCAATTTTTTTATTATGGGCAGCGCAGATGATGGACTATGATAGCGGATAATGGAATCGTCCCCTAGTTCCTGAACCAACCGATTTCCTTGATTTCGGGAAATGAATCACTATAAATGCAACAGCGGATGCACCTTTTCGGGGGCGCATCCGCTGTGTTGCCTTGATGCAGCAGTGGCTACATCGTTATTGACTGATGGTTACCAGGCATCATCTGTGTCAAAATAATCATACAGTTGCTTTGAATTTTGCTGATGATCTGAACCGTCGTTGATAGGAATCTCTTCCCATGATCCGCTGAGAAGTGCTCTGGACTTTACTTCTATCATCTTAATGGATGGCTTAATATATTTTTTCATTTTCAAATCCTCCGATTATTATTTAAGAAAATATTTCTTACCACCCTTGATGACGATGCCACGATAACCATTGAAAGAACCTACTCTCTGCCCCTGCAGATTGTAAACAGACTCGTTAAGGTTAAGGTTATCGTTATCGTTATCGTTAAGATCAAGTCCTTCTATGCCTGTAGTTTCATCCTCGCCGAGGGTGACGATCAGCATCTTTGCCTGTGACACTGGTGCTACATAACTGTCGTTCCACTTCGTAGGAGTCTTCACCATCTTCCAGCGGTTGCAAGGCAGTTCAGCTGCTTCGGTCACCTTGTTCAAACCACCATTTTGGAGCACGTATTCGTTTCCTTCTGGAGTCAGCGACGAGACAACGTATGAGCCGATGAAATCGTAAGAGTCCATTGTCGTAGCGCATGTTATGTACCCCTGCGGCGGCAGTACGCCTGTGGCAGCATATACTGTGGTGTTGTCTTGTGTAAACTCAAGGTCGATGCCATCATTTGAGCGTATGAAGTAAGGAGTGTGAGGCTTCGTGCTTTCGCCCTCTTCGAGAGTCTTCACCACTACCACGTCCACACCAGCATCCTGTGTACCGCCCACTACTGAGCCCTTCGTCGATACCATATAGATTTTTGCGATAGTCACCTTGTCTGACAAATCTGACGTCATCGTCACGCTGAATGGCAAGTAGAGAGCTTCATATTGACCTTCTGCAGCAAAAGTGCGCTTGTAGGTTAACGATTCACATTCTATATCGTTGGTTGCAGTATGTGCCGTTGCATCATCAAAGGTAAATTCATCAGCAAACTTCTTTACCGTGCAACTTGCAGGCACATGGCTTTCATCGCGTGTTGTCTCTGTATCCAGTTCTATAGGGCAGACGAATGTGATGTTTTCAGCAGCATTAAGCCACCCATCTGTAGCCCCCAAGTCATCATAATACCATTCTTTAAAGCCAACCTTCAGATATTCCAAGCTAGAACAGTTACTAAACATATCAGAATAACAACCTTCTGCCAATTCCTCGGCTGGAAGCGTAGGTGCTGTCTCAAGAGAAGAACAGGAAGAGAACATATCCGCGTAGCAATAAGGCTTCAAATTTGTAGCAGGCAATTTCAAGTCAGCAGCATTCGTGAGAGTTTCACATTCATAGAACAGCAAATAGAAGCAATAGTCGCAAGGGATGGTGGTGGTGGTGGTTTCTACATTTTTATCAACAAGAGACATTATGTTACCACTAACAGATACATTATCTGAGAATTTGAAATAGTAATAACAATCCGAGCTTGTTGAGAATCCCTCCACGTCCTTTGCTTCTTTTGCATTGCGGAAATACACCTTGTCGCCCACATTGGTGAGGGTAATATCTCCTGTGGTTTCTACTGATGAGTAATCCACTGTCGTCCAGTTTGCGCCATTATCGGTACTATACTCAAGCGTTACAGCGTCCGGCTCGCTGACCTTTGTCAACTCTATCGTTGCACCTGCCTCTTCTGCCGTGAAGCAGAGATAGTCTTTGTCGGGCGTGGTCTGTGCCCATGCTCCGAGCGTGAAGAGCGTCATCACGCCAAGGAGAAAAAATCTAAAAAATGTCTTTGTCTTCATAATTTTAATATAATTTTGTGATTAAAAAATTGAGTCTTGATTATCTGAAAGGGTACAGCAACATCCGCAGGTGCTCTTGCGGAGCATCTGAACAGATTGCATTTAAGAAATGAGAAAGGATTATACGTTGCGTAATACCCCCCCCACTAAATCATTGATGCTTAGGGTATTACATTGCTTAGTATAAAGAATCGTCTGCAATGTCATGGGTTTGTTATTGGGCAGGTACATGCTGTATGTAGGATTAAAATTGCTGTTCGTCGATGATGTTTCCATCTTGGCTGACAATGCGCCAATGGGTGATGTTGCGTTGCTCGCTGCTGATGCAGACTCCGCACTTTGTGACGGTTCGCTGAACTTGTGCTGAGATAGCTTGCCCTGAGCCTGTCGAATGGGAAGCATCTGCCTCGTAAGGGATAGCATAGCCCTTGTCGTCAATCTGTGCCAGGGCATTCTCCACGCTGTCATCGACTTTCAATTCAAGCACGAAGACGTGGGTTTTGGTCTTGATTACTACGTCCGCTCTGCCGAGGATGCTCTTGACCTCGGTATCAACCTTGCTATTCAGCAAGGAGAAGACTATGTACATAAGCATCTGGTAGAAGGCTTCACGCTTTTTCTTTGCCATCCACTCCTTCTTGGTGATGATGTCGTAAGGAAGATTAGAAATCCACGAACGGAGCTGGGCCAATGCTGCTGACAGATCACCTCCCTTCAAGGCACGTGCCATGGCTACAATAACGGCATTGCGCTCCAAATCATCGGTATCCATCAGATAGTTCGTCAGGCCGCTCACCATGCCCTGACGCACCTCATAGTTAGGGAAATGAAGCACGTACAAGTCCATCTCCCTGTCGTATGTATCAATGGTCAGATAACCGCTCTGATAGAGAAGTGGAATGGGAGTTCTTGCGCTCTCGCAAGGTGTATTAAAATCCATAAGCGACATTTCCACTCCGTCAAGAGCTAATGGATTGAACTCAGGGTAGTGCCTAAGGTGCTCTATCAGTCCTGTCATGGTTGCTGATTCGAACCAGTAGTGCGCAGTGTTTTTGGCATCAAGTGCCCTCAACAGACTGAACGGTGCATAGACATCCTTGCTCTTCGGTGAGAAGTGATAACCATCATAATTCTTCTTCAGCAAGGCGTATGCTTCATCGGTCGATATTTCAAGATTCTCGGCATATTCCTCAATGCAAGGGCGGAGCACCGTGTTCAATTCCTCCTGTGTAATGCCGCAGATGCCAGAGTATTCATCGTCCATAGAAATCTGTCGGAGGTTGTTTAGTTCAGAGAAGATACTAAGCTGTGAGAACTTGGTTACTCCTGTGATAAAGACAAAGCGGAGATAAGCACCATCGAGTTTTACGGTCTGATAAAATCCGCGAAGCATTGTGCGAAGCCCATCTAATATGTCCTCGTTGTAGAGGTTGCGCATCATAGGGGTGTCGTACTCGTCAATGATGACAACGACTTTCTGCCCCTGGGTATCGTGTATGTGACGAAGCAACTGATGAAAGCGTGTACCAAATTCTTCTGCCTCCTTGGCTGTGCCATACTGCTTTTCGTATCTTGCAAGCTCGTCTGATAATGCTTCGCGATAACCATCCATATTGGTGCAATTGCGCATTATGCTCATGTCGAAATGCAACACAGGATACGTATTCCACTCCTTCTCTAACTCCATCACCTTCAGCCCCCTTTGGTTCGACGGGCTCACCATAAACTCAGGACAGGCCTCGAACAGTTCCTTCTGCCCAAGGAAGTATGCTTTGAATGTATTGCATAGCAGGGACTTTCCAAATCGGCGAGGACGAGCAAGGAAGACATACTTATACTTGTTGGCAAGATTATACATCATATCGGTCTTGTCAACATACAACTTACCTTGTTCCCTTATTTCCTGGAACTGGTCTGTATCTACCGGATATCTGAATTTTCTCATTTTCATCTATACAAGTACAGTTTTACGGCATCATTTGCCGATTGCATAGGAATTTCGCTGCAAAGATAAGAAAAAACTTTGTTTTTTAATTGACAATTGATAATTGATAATTGATAATTATGATTTTTTAATACATCGCAATGCGAGTCATAGTCATCGGCAGTAGTCAGTGTTAGTAGTCGAAGTCGCAAAA
>JAZLKO010000086.1:0-3507 GCA_045597685.1 Prevotella sp. | reverse complement strand
TTATTTTCAGTAAGTTAGCATTATTTATGAATTGTCATTAAGAATTGTTAATATTCTCTTGCAACATAAGGAAAATCAGAGTGTTACGCAAACATCTGACGGCTTAACATTCTGCAAAAGAGGTGTGCGAAACTTTAGTTTCCCTACCCCATCTTTATTCTCTCCATACTCCTTTCTTCCTCTTCACTTCCTCCTTGTCTCTGCCTCTTCTCTACCTCATATTCAATTGTTATTCGATTGTTCTTTGATTGTTCTTCGATTGTTCTTCGATATACAATCGAATAACAATCGAAGATGAAACGTTTAAGAATCGAATATGAATCGAATATCAGATAGAGATAAGGTGGACATAAGGTAGAAACAAGGCGGAGATTTGGTTGTTATGGTAGGGGCGATGTATGTGGAACACCTTAATAATTATTTG
The DNA here is from genome assembly GCA_045597685.1 of Prevotella sp. Lineage (GTDB taxonomy): Bacteria > Bacteroidota > Bacteroidia > Bacteroidales > Bacteroidaceae > Prevotella. Next base: position 3,083 of record JAZLKO010000086.1, on the reverse strand, counting down.
AAAAACATAAAAAAATAAAAAAATACAGCAACATTTGACATACGTATGCAAATCTTTTCTATCTTTGCGCAAATAAAATTTTCAAACGTACTAAATTTAAATTCTTATGGATATGACAATTATTATTATTATCGCTGTTGTAGTGGTGTTACTACTATGTTGCATTAGTATTTACAACAATCTTGTTCGTTTGAGAAACAATCGTCAGCAGGCATTTGCCAACATTGACGTACAACTGAAACAGCGTCACGACCTTGTTCCTCAGTTGGTTGCTACCGTAAAGGGTTATTCGGCTCATGAAAAGGAAATTCTCGAAAAGGTGACTCTTGCGCGTACTCAGGCTATGGATGCTACGAGCATAAACGACAAGATTCAGGCAGAAAATGCTCTTTCAAGTGCGCTTGCAGGATTGAAGGTTTCCGTAGAGGCTTACCCTGATTTGAAGGCAAGTCAGAATTTCTTGCAGTTGCAAAGTGAACTTGCCGACATCGAGAACAAACTCGCAGCCGTACGCCGTTTCTTCAATTCTGCTACAACCGAACTAAACAACGCTGTTCAGACTTTCCCTTCAAACATTTTTGCAAGTATGTTCGGTTTCCACATTGAACCAATGTTTGAAGTTCCACAGGCTGAGCGTGCTGCTCACGAAACTGCTCCTGAAGTTAAGTTCTGATGAAATACGTAGGAATGCATACACAACAGCGGAAGAACAACCGTAACACGTTGCTTCTTCTGCTGCTTTTTCCTGCCATACTGCTTGGGTTGGTATGGCTTTTCTTAGCTATTACGATTTATCTTAACGGGAAAGTCTATGATGAATATGGAAACGTCTATCATACAGTAGATTGGGACGTAGTGAATTATTTTTTCATTACAACCATCCCGTATGTGATAATCGGTGTTGCTATCTGGTTCCTGATTGCCTATTTTGCCAATTCTTACATTATCCGCCATGCCACAGGTGCACGACCATTGGAACGTAGAGAAAACCCTCGTGTCTATAATATTGTGGAGAATCTTTGCATGACCTGCAACATGCCGATGCCGAAAATCAACATCATCGATGATCCGATGCTGAATGCGTTTGCAAGCGGCATCGACAAAAACACCTATACCGTTACGGTGACTACTGGTATAATGAATGTGCTCAACGATGATGAGTTGTCAGGTGTAATTGCTCACGAACTGACGCATATTCGCAATAAAGACACGCGCACGCTGATTGTCAGCATAGTTTTTGTGGGAATTTTTTCTACCATTATCAGCCTTGCCTATAGAATCATGTGGAACAACATGCTGTTTGGCAATTCTCGCAGCAACAATAATAAAGGTGCTGGTACTGCTGTGATTTTGTTGATTGCTATTGTTTTGGCTGCATTGGGCTATTTCTTTGCCTTGCTCACTCGCTTTGCCATTTCCCGTAAGCGTGAGTACGTGGCAGATGCTGGTGGTGCAGAATTGTGTGGAAATCCTCTTGCCCTGGCTTCAGCACTCAGGAAAATATCTGCCAATCCTGGTTTGGGTCAGGTGAAGCGTGAAGATGTGGCGCAACTGTTTATCATGCGCCCAAAGAGTATGCAGCAAGGATTTGCAAATGCAATGAGTTCCATGTTCGCAACTCATCCCGATGTCAACGAACGCATCAGACTCCTTGAACAGTTCTAATTCAAGTTCGCAATTGCGAACTTGAGTTATTTCCACATCCATTGCTGATAGTCAACGTCTTTGAATAGCGGAGCTATTTCAAATTCTGTTTCTGCGGACTTGCCCAAGAGGAATTTGTCTATAAATGCTTCTACGTATTTGTACTCATAATCAGGAAGTTGACAGTGCATGTGGCTACCTTCGATGGCATACGAAAAATGATCAGCAACTCCTAATGTGCGATAGACCTCTTTCACGGCTTTGCACGATACATACATTGATTCATCAGCAAGCCATTTATAGTCAGGATTACCAAAAACCAAAAGAGCACGTGGAGCAACAAGAGCAGCCAGTTCATGATGATCAACAGGCAGTCGGCTAACATTTTCGTTGCCGAAATTCTTTATCATACTCTCCAAAAACCAATGGCCGTCGGTACTATGCACTCTTTCCACTTTTCCTAATGTCTCGCTTACTCTCCATGAAGCCATTCCACCACCACCTGGCTCTTGTGGAATAACCAGGCAGATTCTGTCATCAAACGCTCCTGCAAACAATGATGCTTTGCCTGCCCATGAACAGCCAGATACGGCTAAATGTTTCGTGTCTATTTTTGTGATTTTCTTGCCCAATTTTTCCAGACCGTCAATTATACGGCTGATACCCCATGGCCAGTAGCTGTAGGCACCATTATCAACCAATTCTGGATAGAGAATATTTATCGGTTCGCTGCCCCGCTTTTGCTGATGTGCACAAACAGTATTGAAATCGAAGTTTATCAGTGCACACCCGCGGTCGGTAAACAGTTTTGCTGGCAAATAGTTAGCAATGCCAATTATAGCAGGATAAGGGGCTTTGCCTGTCTTTGGATAAGAAATTCGGGCTTTAACGTCGATACTCTTGCCGCTTGGTGCTGTTATTGTCACCACCAGCATAGAATCGCCATGAAACGCGGCATCTAACTTCATGCCTTCCATAGGAGGCAGTTGCCCTATTTCATATTTTTCAATTTTGCTGATTATTTCTTTCCGATGTTTGTTCCAGTCGGAAAGTTTCGTACTTCTTTTGCCATTATCAAACAAGAATGGGTCTGGCAAATTTTTGATTTCAGGTAAATTCTTCACGTCCTGTGCCACACAAGGCAGGCTAATCATTATCGTAATGATTGCAGTTAGTAGTTGTTTCATGTAGTTAATAATTTTGATAATTTCTGCAAAAGTAATAAATAGGTTCAAAGTTTAAGCCTTAAAATTCAATGTTTTAAGTTTTTTTAATAAAAGTTACTGTAGTAAGTTTGCCAAAAATTGGGTAGGAGGTAAATGCTAATCATAAAAAGGCATTTGCCTCCTACTTTCACATTTACCGACCTCCCACACCACCGTACGTGCCGTTCGGCATACGGCGGTTTCGCGCTTTCTCATCTCACGATGTGTGGCAAG
>JAZLKO010000085.1:0-4374 GCA_045597685.1 Prevotella sp. | reverse complement strand
GGATGAGTACCACTTCAGGTACAACAGGCGAAACCAGATGGACACAATCTTCGATGTGCTCCTTCGTAGAATGGTAAAATATCAACCAACTCGCTTATAATCAATTAAATCAATAGTGCGCACTAAGCGCCTATACCTATTGTAATATTTCTCACAATACTTGTCCACCCTGTCCCAGACGATTTTTGCGCCATCATATTGTCTTGCACCGTAGTCGTATGTATTCAAGCCATGCATAGTGTCATATTCCTTGCCGTTGTATTTGTATTTCTGAACTCCCTGGCTCGTGCTCTGTGAGAGGATTCCTCCGTATGGATAATAATGAGTAGTCTGCTCAATCGTTCCGTCATACTTCGCCACTACACGGTTGTTGCCCTGATGGTCACGGATGTAATAGTGGACGTATGAAGTGGAGTCAATGTTTGAAAGCATCCATCCAACAATCATGCTGTTTGACGTACTGAAAATCATCTATATTAGGTAAATATGTATTTACAGCCTGTTACTAATTTGGGTTGACTTTTCTAATTACAGCACGATTCCAGTCATCAGGATCACCAATATAATATATTAACTTATCATCGCTTTCAATAAAAAATTCAAAATAATACTGTAAACTGTCATATTGCATATATATGCGAGGGCTCTCAAATATCTCTTTCCCATAATTACGAATATACCATGTTCCCATATTATATTCGTTATTAAATCCTTTATGATAATCGTCAAAAAAAATGAATATGGAATCAAGATTAAAAACCTCAAGAGTTCCATCTTCGTGTAAGATATAACGAGTATCTTTATATTGCCATTCTCCATAAAAATCTTTCATTTTGTAGTCTTTGCAAGAGAGAAATAATGATACAAACACGATTATTGCGAATTTGCTAACACTTAAAAGCCGATAGTTTCTGTCCATATAAATTTCTGTGTTGTTTTAGATGCAGGACCTGACGGAACGCTATTATTCAACCATGTTCCAACAGTATTATTCCAAAAATTCGTATATCCAAGAACTGGCGGTCTTGTTCCGGATCTGAGGGTGGAAGAATTAGTAACCGTAAACTGAACTGTTATATCGCTAGATGTTTTGTCCATAACCAACCAACTTAGATTATAGGAACCTAAATATGTCACAGCTAGGTTACCTGTCAATCCTCCTGTGAGCAAGGTGGAATAATCTTTAATGTAAAGTCCCACACCTTTTACTCCACCTAAACTGTAATTATTATCTCCTCTTATTCCAACTGCTGGATTCAATTGAGCAAGATACTCTTTTGTTTCTTGAATATGCTCATGTTGTCTTAACATCTCTGTAAAATTATCTCCGTCTGTAAAGTCTCTATGTCTTGGCCCTTTCCCTATAAGCCATTCCAAACCGACTTGAAAAGGAGTTACTGTAGAATTTGGCCATGTATAACAAACATCGTTTGCGTTGTAGCCTAAATAAACACTCGTCATTCCATTTTCAGAAGCGTTTCCTGATATAACTGCATTATCAAGGATGCTTCCTGCTGTTAGAAATCCATCAAATCCTGCCTTTTGTGCTGCTTCTGCTGATGTTATATCATCATTCCAAGTCCAACGTCGATGCCCGTCTTGATTGGTTGCAACCCAATCCCTTCCATCCGAATCAATTCGATTCACCGGGTTTCCACCACAGAAAACGTATGGATTGTTCCAAGGCTTCTTCTCACACAGTTTATCCATCCTGTCCCAGACGATTTTTGCACCGTCATATTGTCTTGCTCCATAGTCGTATGTATTCAAGCCATGCATCGTGTCGTATTCTTTGCCATTGTACTTGTATTTCTGCTTGTCAGGGTTGGTTGAAAGATTGCCTATCAAGCCACCATACGGATAGTAGTGGTTCACCTGCTCCACATCACCACCGCCATCACCTACCACACGCACACTTCCCAAATGGTCAGTGAAGTAGTAATGATACGTCCACGCACCTGTCGGACTTATTTTTACATATCCACCATCAAACAGCACCTTATCCAATCTACCGTTTTCAAAGATGAAATTCCCAAGATATTCCGTAGCACTTGTTGACATTAACAGTTCTGGATTCTCTGTCACAAGGGTCGTCGGAGAAAAGGATGTTGATATTGCAGGTAACGTTGTTGATGTATTTGTTGGTGATGATGTTGTCTGAGATGGTGAAGAAAATGCCGAGTTTACCGCAGCAATGCTGTTAATCTGCACATTATTCAGTATCATCGTCTGGTCTGCCTCAAGATTGTTTACAGGTGATAGATAAGATGCTCTCAGCTTTGTACCGTCAGGACTGTAAACATACTCCGTCCTGCTGCCGTCCGAAAACATAATCTTCACGGGATGGCCGAAGGCATCATAGCTGATATTGGTTATTCCCTTGTTGCTGTCCTTCGTCATATTGCCGTTGCTGTCGTATTCATATTCTGAAGCATCCTGAGTCTTGTCCTTGAAATCAAAAGAACCTCTGTATATCAGCGATACACCTGAACCATCGTTAATGCTCGCCAACTGGTTGCCGTTGTATTCATACGCAAGATTGTCTATTACTCCCATGACATTTGTGTTTGTCCGTCCATAGCGTATGAGACCTACAGGAGAACTGTTGGCATTGTATGTAATCAGCTCCTGATAGCCGTTTGTTGCCGTAATGTTATAAGGACTTGCGCCCTCGCCATAATAGGCTGCCGTCATGCGGTTCAGACCGTCATACTCGAAATTATAGTTCCTGTAAACATTGTCACCGTATGCCTTCCAGGTCATGCTGCTTATGTTGCCGTTGTAGCAGGGAGTGCCGCTGCCAACAGAAGTGGTATATCCTAACTGCTCCCTGAATATGGTGCAGTCTTCCAACAAGGATTCCGATGCCATTTCAGTCATGTTGCCACGCACATTGTAACAATAGCTTGTCTCGTATATACCATTGCAGTTTTTTCTCATTTCAATGCGTCCCAACTCGTCATATACGAATTCCGACACCTTGCTGTTTGGCGCAGCCCCATTGAATTGGATGTCGGTACGTTCAAGCTTGTCCGTATCAGCGTTGTAGAAGCTGTATTCGACAATCTCATATTCCGCCGTGCCTTTTTTCACATTCTGGGTAATTTCCAGAGGCTTGCCAGTAAAGGAGTATTCCGTCTGTGTCTGCAACATACTGCCCGCTATCAACTCACGGCTATCAATCAGGCGTCCCTTTTCGTCATAGTACATTACCGAATGTATAAGGCTGCTGTCGGAAGCCATCATGAAACTGCCTGTCTGCAAGCCATGAGCATCGCAAGGCGACTGCAACTGAAGAACGGTAGCTACATCCGAGAACATACCTATACCCAGAAAATCATAATTGTCGTAGTAGGTCACTGTCTCTATTACAGGATTACTGACGTAGCTTGCCAATGAAGGGTCTGTGAACTCATAGCCAGTATTCTCAAACCCTGCATTACCTGTTATTCTCATTGTCAGGCAAGGTACATCGTTGCCTGTCATCTCGTCACATCTGCCCATAATGACCTGCCTGCCAAGGATGTCATAAAGGTAAAAATGTATGGTGTCATTGCCGTCTTTTGACGATACCATTCTGTCAGCCATGTCATAGCAGTATGAAATCGGCTCACATCCTGGAAGCTTTTTCTCTGTAACACGCCCCTTGCCGTCATAATTGTAGCTGTAGGCATAGAGGGCTATATTGTCTTCCTGGTCTTCACCACTTTCCTGAAACATCGGAGGCAGCACATAGCGCAGACGCAGGATGTCGTCATATACATAATAGGTGTCGTTGCTGCCATCCCTGCGTTCAAGAACCACATTGCCGAGCAGATCATTATAGACTTCAACGGTCTTGCCGTCCTCATCTGTGGTTTTCTCACATGCCAGCGTTCCCTGACTGTAGTAATCATCTTCTGACAGGGTGTTTCCTGACACCACATAATGTTTGACAGATTCTGCCGTATTAGTTGTATATTCTATAAGCTTGCCCTTGCTATCCATGTCACTGCCTGGGGTGGCAATGAATACGGGACGGTCAAGAGCATCATATTCGATCTGTGAAAAAGCCAATGGATCTTGCAATTCATCTGTTATTGATGCATTGTAAGTAAGTCCTGTACCAGCTATCGGCAACCAGCGTTTCCACTCGCGTCCGTTACCATCGTAGGTCTGAAGGACAAAGTTCGTTGTCTGGCTGTCTTTGATGCCGTTGCTGACCAATAGAGACGGACGGCCGTAACCATCATAATACTGAACGGATTTGATGGACTTCGTACCATCCTCATTCAGCATCGTTTCAGTCATGATGTAATTCTCTGTCGGAGACTGTGCACGGCACAATCCAGCTACAAAAACGAACATGAATATTGAAATATAAATTTTATTCAT
>JAZLKO010000084.1:0-22468 GCA_045597685.1 Prevotella sp. | reverse complement strand
TGCAATAGCTAACTGACAGCACCTCATCCTGGTACTCGTTCTTCCTCTTTGACTTTGTCTTCCTCCTTTCGCGACTCGGCATAGTCAAAGCGAGCTTTGACTATGCTCTCGCTGTTCCATCAGTTGAAGGTAGGATTCACTACATTCTGCATCGTCATCTCGGCGTTCAGGCTGATGCACTGCCATTTAACCCTTTCGCCACGGAAGAGTATGAATAATGCAGGCTAAACCCTTTCCTTTAAGGAGGGTGGGGTAGGCCTGGTCATCTATTCTTCGATTTTTGACTTGACGATTTTCAGAGCCCAGGCATTTTGTTCGTCCATGGTCATTCCACCACAATCAAGTTCTATTGCATCTTCTGCCTTGCGCAATGGACTGACTTCACGGTGAGAATCAATGTAGTCGCGTTCCTGAACATTTTTCAATACGTCTTCAAATGATGCTTGCTGACCTTTTTCTATCAGTTCCTTGTACCGAAACTTGGCGCGTGTCTCTGCTGAGGCTGTGACAAATATTTTCAGTTCGGCATCAGGAAAAACAGTGGTTCCTATGTCGCGACCATCCATGATGATACCTTTCTGCTTGCCCATTTCCTGTTGCTGAGATACAAGGTGCTCTCTGACAAAAGGAATTGTGGCTACAGGACTTACCAGATTGGATACTTGCATACCGCGGATTTCAGTTTCAATGTTTTCACCGTTCAGATAGGTTTCTGGCTTGCCTTCGCTATTGAGGTGGAAGGTAATATGAATGTTGTCGAGTTCGTTTTGCAGTTTTTCTGTATCTATTTCCTGACCATGATAGAGGTTGTGTCGGATGACGTAGAGTGTTACGGCACGGTACATGGCTCCAGTGTCGATATAGATGTAGCCTATTTCTTTTGCAAGGAACTTAGCCATTGTGCTTTTCCCACACGATGAATGTCCGTCGATGGCAATTACTATTTTTTTCATAAAGAATAGTTTAAATTAATAAGTAGTGATGTTGACGAGGCATGGTATTTTGCGTATGCCAAATGCATCTTGAATTTTTTCAGGGCTAACCCTGCTCCAAAAGAAAGTCCTGCTCCATGGCTGCTGTCGTCAACCAGTTTCATGTCTGATGCCCGCTTGAAATTATAGCCAAGGCACAGATAAGCCAAATCACCAAGCATTATGTCGGTACCAACAACGATATGGTCCATAAGTTTTTTATGGTCCCAATCCGTGATGTCTGTAAATGTCAGCGATGGTCGGAATGGAGTATGCTCAATTTTCTTTGTTATGCCAAACTGCAAAGTGAAAGGCAGTCGCTCGTAGGTCTCATAGTATGCTTTCAGTTGACCGCCAAGATTTCTGGCAGCAAGCGAGAGTGAGAGGTCTTTGTCTCCGTTGAAATAGTTGAGTCCCAAATCTACTCCCAAAGCAAACGAGTTGTAGCTGCCTATGTGTGAGTAGATGGCTTTTGCCGTAATACCACCAGCAATATTATTGGTGAGATTATAGGCAAAAATGCCCGAAAAAGCCATGTCTCTTGCAGAGAATGTGCCGAGTTCAACATTATCTACGTTGGTTTCCTTGATGTTGCCAAAATCTATAAACTGCACACCTATTCCAAGTGTAGAGCGTGAGCCCACAATCTTAGTGAATGATGCGCTGCCTGTTACAACCCCCTGCATATAAGTCATGAAGTTGAGATTGATAGTCTTGTCGCTTACAGAACTTGCGAGTGCAGGATTTGCAAACATCAGGGCAGCATCATTCACGATAAGCGAAATGTTTTCACCACCCAAACCTGCAGAATGAGCACTGACAGGCAGGCGTACAAAATTATAGTCTGTCTGGCTTTCCTGTGCAAATAATGGTACAGATGAAACTGCCACTAATATGCATGCAAATAAGAATTTCGATATTCTGAAACGAAACAACTTCATTAACATTGCATTATATTAACGCAAAAATAAATACTTTAGTATTTCATTCTTAAAAAAGGAGGGTGTCATTATGTGTGACATCCCCCTTTCTTACTAATAGAGTTATGATATCTTATGCGGTTTACGGTTATCGTTATCGTTATCTTACAAGTTCACATCTGCCGACCAGTCTTCACCAGCCTTACGAACGTAAGAGTTGTAGCGGAGGTGTGCCATGCGTTCTGCTTCCTTGAACAGTTCGTCGGCTTCTTCTGGTTTTGCTTTCTTGAGTGACAGATAGCGAACCTCACCCATGAGGAAGTCTTGGAACTTATCCCATTGTGGTTCTTTTGAATCTAAGGAGAATGGGTTCTTGCCTTGCTCTGCCAGTTCTGGATTGTATCTCCAAAGATGCCAGTAACCGCATTCCACTGCACGGCGCTCTTCTTCCTGACTGCGTCCCATGCCACCCTTAATCTTCAGACCATGGTTGATACATGGGGCGTAAGCTATCACTACCGATGGTCCGTGGTAAGCTTCTGCCTCGCGGATAGCCTTTAATGTCTGGTTGTTGTCGGCACCCATAGCAATCTGAGCAACATAGACATAGCCATAGGTTGTGGCAATCATACCAAGATCTTTCTTGCGGATACGCTTACCCTGTGCTGCAAATTGGGCGATAGCACCAAGTGGAGTAGCCTTTGACGACTGACCACCAGTGTTGGAATAAACTTCTGTGTCGAGTACGAGGATGTTTACATCTTCGCCAGATGCTATTACATGGTCGAGACCACCATAACCAATATCGTAAGAAGCACCGTCACCGCCGATAATCCAGTTGGAACGTTTAACGAGATAGTGCTCTAAAGTCTGCAGTTCCTTGCAATGAGGGCAACCAGCCTTCACTCCTTCAGCAATCAGCGGACGGAGTTTTGCAGCAGCGGCCTTAGATGCATCAGCATCGTCCATAGCAGCCTTCCATTCTTCGCCTGCTTCAATCAGTCCCTGAGGAGCCTTTGGACATTCCTTGGCAGCTTCAAGAACTGTGCAGATGCGTTCTTTCATCTTCTTGCAGCCGAGAGCCATACCAAGACCAAATTCGCAGAAGTCTTCAAACAATGAGTTGTTGAATACAGGACCCTGGCCTTTCTCGTTCTTGCAATATGGAGTAGAAGGAACGGCTGCTGAATAGATAGAAGAGCAACCAGTTGCATTGGCAATCATCTGACGGTCGCCAAAGAGTTGTGCAATGAGTTTTACGTATGGAGTTTCACCGCAACCTGAACAAGCACCATTGAATTCAAACAGTGGAGTTGCAAACTGCGAGTTCTTCGGACTTTGCTTGATGTCGATAAGGTCTTGCTTTGTATGTACTTTCTTAACGAGGTAATCCCAGTTTTTGTCGTCTTCTGATGCTCCCTTGAATGGCACCATCTGGAGGGCTTTTCCTGTCTTAGGATTGCCAGGACAAACATCAACGCAATTGCCACATGCTAAACAGTCGAGTGCTGAAATACCAATAGTGAAATGCATGCCTTTCATTGCAGCAGGGGCTTTCATCTCTAAAGTAGTGCCCTTGAAGTCCTTTACTTCCTCTTCGTCGAGAACAAACGGACGGATGCAAGCATGAGGACAAACGTATGCACACTTGTTGCACTGGATACAGTTTTCGGCAGTCCATACAGGAACGAATGCACCAACACCGCGTTTTTCGTAAGCAGCAGTACCAACCATCCAAGAACCGTCAGTTGTGCCGTTGTTCACGAAATCAGAAACTTTCAGTAAGTCACCATTCTGTGCATTCATCGGACGAACAAGTTCCTTAACAAATTTAGGGTCATCGTTCTGCTTTTCAGGATCGTCAGGTAGAGAAGCCCAAGCTTTGTCAACTGGCAGTTCCTTGAACTCACCACCACGATCAACAGCTGCATAGTTCTTATTCACGATGTCTTCACCCTTGTTGCCGTAAGACTTAACGATGAACTTCTTCATCTGCTCAACAGCAAGTTCTACAGGGATAACACCTGTAATGCGGAAGAATGCACTCTGGAGAATAGTATTTGTACGATTGCCGAGACCAATTTCCTGAGCAATCTTAGTTGCATTGATGTAATAGACTTTTATGTTTTTCTGTGCAAACACACGCTTCACATTGTTAGGAATGAATGCTGCCAGTTCGTCGCCTTCATAAATAGTGTTCAAAAGAAAAGTTCCGTTTTCTTGAATACCGCGTGTAACATCATACATGTTCAGATAAGCCTGAACGTGACATGCTACGAAATTAGGAGTGTTTACAAGATAAGTAGATCGGATAGGTGTGTCGCCAAAACGAAGGTGTGAACAAGTAAAACCACCACTCTTCTTTGAATCGTAAGAGAAGTATGCCTGACAGTATTTGTCGGTATTGTCACCGATAATTTTTACACTGTTCTTATTGGCACCTACAGTACCATCAGCACCGAGTCCATAGAACTTAGCCTCAAACATGCCTTTGCCACCGAGAGCCATTTCTTCAACAGGAGGAAGTGATGTGAATGTAACATCGTCAACAATACCAACTGTGAAATGATTTTTAGGTGCAGGCAATTCCAGATTGTCGAAAACACCGATAATCTGAGCAGGAGTAGTGTCGTGGGAACCAAGACCATAGCGTCCGCCAACGATGAGTGGACGGTCTTCTGCATCATAGAAAGCATTCTTAACATCAAGATAAAGAGGTTCGCCATCAGCACCTGGTTCTTTCGTGCGGTCAAGGACTGCAATTCTCTTAACAGTCTCAGGAACGGCAGCAAGGAGGTGCTTGACAGAGAATGGACGGAACAGATGAACACTAATCATACCGACCTTCTTGCCATTGGCAACCATGTAGTCGATAGCTTCGCGAGCTGCTTCTGTTGCAGAACCCATAAGGATTATAATCTTGTCGGCATCCTTTGCTCCATAGTATGTGAACAGGTGGTATTCGCGTCCACAGATATCTGAAATCTTGCCCATAAGTTCTTCTACTGCATCTGGCACAGCATCATAATACTTGTTACTTGCCTCACGGTGAGTGAAGAATGTTTCAGGGTTTTCGTTAGTACCGCGTGTAACAGGGCGCTCAGGAGTGAGAGCACGGTCACGGAAACGTTTTACGTCGGCTTCATCAACAAGTGGAAGAATGTCTTCATTGTCGAGACGTTCTATTTTGTGGTATTCATGTGAAGTGCGGAAGCCATCAAAGAAATTTATGAATGGCACTGAGCATTTCAATGCTGCAAGGTGAGCAACTGCAGTCAGATCCATAACTTCCTGAACACTACCTTCGCAAAGCATAGCAAAACCAGTCTGGCGGCATGCCATAACATCTTGATGGTCGCCGAAGATGTTGAGTGAATGAGATGCTAATGAACGTGCCGACACATCGAATACGCAAGGCAGCAATTCACCAGCAATCTTGTACATATTTGGAATCATCAGCAGCAAACCTTGAGATGCTGTGAAGGTTGTGGTTAGTGCACCGGCCTGCAATGAACCATGAACAGCACCAGCCGCACCTGCTTCTGATTGCATCTCCTGAACAGATACAGACTGTCCCCAAAGATTCTTACGGCCCTTAGCCGACCACTCGTCAACGTGCTCAGCCATAGGAGATGATGGTGTAATAGGATAAATGGCAGCAACTTCGCTAAACATATAACTGATATGAGCTGCAGCCTCATTACCATCGCATGTGATAAATTTCTTTTCTTTAGCCATTTTTTTACGTTTTAGTTTGTGATTTATATAATGCAATATTTATACCTATTATTGTTTGAACGCGCAAAAATAATATTTTTTTTTGTAAAAATGTAACAATGTATAAATTTTTTTATTATTTTTGCATTTGATTTATGAAAGTTTGTCTGTTTAACCCTTGGCACGACATGGCACTTGCCTATGGCAAAAAGCCATTTACCCCACCAGCTGTTGCTGTTAAAATGTCGCAGCAATTGTTTGATTTGGCTGAATTGTGGATTGATGAAGAAGGGGAGTACCTTCTTTGGGGCTGGGATTACTACACTAAAAAATTGCTTCTCAAGGAAGGTTATGACAAATCCCTGATGCCGACAGATGAGGAGTTGGAAACTCTGCGTATTTTGTCGAACAGAAAAACTTTTATACCTATGCTGCGAAATTTGCGCGAGATTCCAAATACTATTGGTGAAAGCATGTATGTAGATGACTATGATGCGTTGACAGAACTTATGTCGAAACGAAAGCACACGGTAGTACTGAAAGCACCATGGAGCAGTTCTGGTCGAGGGGTGCGGATTGTTAATCATGCTGCTTGGAAGAACAAACCTTCTGATTCCTTTTGGGCAAAAAGAATTATTGATTTTCAAGGTGGCATAATGTTGGAGCCATATTATAAAAAGGTGAAGGATTTTGCCATGGAGTTTTCCTATAGTTTCCATTTTGGTGAACCTAAAATTGAGTATCTTGGATTGTCGCTGTTTCGTAATAGTAACGGCGGTAATGCATACGAAGGAAACATTGTTGCTAATGAGGAGTATAAGATGCAATTGCTTGAAAACTATATTGCCAGGCAACAGATAGAAGAGATGAAAGAAAAGATAATTCCTATGCTATCCAGCATTCTTTTACCTCTGCATATTCCCACTCCTCTCGGTGTGGATATGATGATAGTCAATACTAAAGGCGGCTATCGAATTCATCCATGTGTGGAAGTAAATCTTCGGCGAACAATGGGCTACCTCGCCATAAAATTATTTGAAAAAAATGTAGTAAATAATAATCCTAAACGTCAAATAAATTATGAAACAGATTTTATTGGTTATTTCAATGTTGATGTCCATCGTGGCAAATGGACAGTATGTAAGTCAGGTCTGGAATCCAGACAATGGTAACGGCACATATAAAAACCCTGTGCTTAATGCTGATTATAGTGACCCTGACATTTGTGCTGTCGGCGATGATTACTACATGACGACAAGCAGTTTCAACTGCATCCCAGGATTACCTATCCTTCATTCAAAAGACTTGGTGAATTGGGAGATTATCGGTCATGCTCTGCAAAAACAGAATGCCTCATTCAATTACCCTCAGCATGGTAAAGGTGTATGGGCACCAAGCATCCGTTACCATGATGGAGAGTTTTATATCTATTGGGGCGACCCTGATAATGGTGTGATGATGGTAAAGACAAAAAATCCTGCTGGCAAATGGGACAAGCCCGTATGCGTGATTCGCGGCAAGGGCTTGATTGACACCTGTCCGTTGTGGGATGAGGATGGCAGATGCTACCTCGTAAATGCTTATGCCGCATCGCGCATGCATATAAATTCGGTATTGATGGTCAGGGAACTATCTGCCGATGGAACAAAAGCGATAGGCAATCCTACAATTGTTTTCGATGGCAACATAAATGGCAATTTTACCTCAGAAGGACCGAAATTCTATAAGCATGATGGCTACTATTGGATAATGTGGCCTGCAGGTGGCGTGGAGCAAGGATGGCAAATGGCTGCACGTGCAAAGTCCCCATTTGGTCCGTATGAGTATAGGAAAGTTATGGATCAGGGAAAGACAAAGGTCAATGGCCCTCATCAGGGCGGTTGGGTGCGTACTGCTTTCGGAGAAGACTGGTTCATGCACTTTCAGGACAAAGGATGCTACGGCAGAGTGGTACACCTTGAACCAATGAAGTGGGTGGATGGTTGGCCAGTGATTGGCTATGACAAAGATGGTGATGGTTGTGGAGAACCTGTCTCTACCCATAAAAAACCAAAAACTGCCTCAAAGGTTACAAATATTAACCCAGTCGAAAGCGATGATTTCAACTCTCCTCATTTAGGGCTTCAATGGCAGTGGCATGCTAATTACAAAGAATGGTACGGAATGCCAACCGCCGATGGATTCTTTAGATTGTTCACCAATAAACTATCGAAAAAATTCGTTAATCTCGCTGAAGTTCCGAATCTGCTTTTGCAAAAGACTCCTGCCGATGAATTTACTGCAACTGCAAAAGTGCGTTTTGCATCAAAGGTCGATAATCAGTGGGCTGGTATGATTATGATGGGGCGCGACTATAGTGCTCTGTCCATCCATAGGGTAGGTGAGCAGTTCAATCTGGAGCAGATTACCTGCAAGGGAGCCGACAAAGGCAAAACCGAAACAATGCAACTCATAAAAACATTCTCTCCAACCTCGAAAGACGAAGTAACCTATAAGCCAGCCATTTATATGGAAATCTATCTCCATCTCACTGTCAAGAAAGGTGGCAAGATGCAGTATGCCTACAGTCTTGACGGCAAGAAATTCACGGCTTGCGGCAGCGAATTTCAGATGCGTGAAGGTGTATGGATAGGAGCAAAATTCGGTTTCTTTGCCGTCGAACCAAACAATAAAACCGATCGTGGCTTCATTGACATAGATTGGATAAAAATTAGTAAATCGTAAATAGTAAATTCCAATGATGTCATTATTCAAACTTTATAAACTCGTAAAAGCCAATCAGAAATTGGCTGAAAAGCGACACCCAATGCTCGAAAAAAACAAGGCAATGAAAGTGTTTACAGGAATTTTCGTGGCTTTTTGGGTGGGCTATTTGCTCATATTCGCTTTTATTTTTGGCAGCCTCTGCAGAAACACTCCAACCTATAATCCTATCAATGGAGGAATACTGATATTTCTGATACTCGACTTCTTTACTCGATTTATGATGCAGGAAACTCCTGCTCAAGAAATAAAACCTTATAAATTGTTGCCAATAAAGCAAAATTCCTTAATCAGTATTTTTCTTGTACGAATAGGTCTGAAGGCATACAATCTGTTCTTTCTCTCCTTCTTTGTTCCATTCGGAATGTTCACTGTGCTCTTTGCAGCAAACAACTATGGACTAAGTGGCTTCATATCCTACATCATCATGGTATGGCTACTGTTTGTCCTGAATTCTTACTGGTACCTGTTCTGGCGGTCGCTTATAAACCACAACTGGCTGTGGGTTGTTGCACCTGTTGCTATCTATGCAGCCCTGTTGGGTTTCGGATTTATTCTTGACACATGGCTATTTGATTTTAGCAAAAACGTAATGCACGAAGTGGCGTGCCTGAACTGCCTGCCAATGCTCTGCACCTTGGGCATAATAGCCATTCTCTTCTATCTCAACCTTTATTTTCAACGAAAATTCATCTATTTTGAAATAGCAAAGGTAGAAAAAGTCAAGAAGGTGAAATCTTCTGAAATGTCATTTCTCAACCGTTTCGGCATAGTTGGAGAATATCTGAAACTTGAAATCAAATCCATCCAGCGCAACAAGACGGTGAAAAAACAATTCCTGACAGGAGTTTTTGCTACCTTGATGCTATGTAGTATATTTGCATTCACTGGTGTTTACGACGATCAGCCGTTTATGAAGGTTTTTATCTGTATGTATTGCTTTGCATGTCTTGCCGTGATAAAGGAAACAAGTATTATGTGTCCTGAAGGTAATTACATCGACTGCCTGATGAATCAGAAAGAAAGCATCCTTCTGCTGCTTAAAGCAAAATACTATTTTGACCTCATTATGATGATTATTCCACTTCTGATAATAATAATGCCGATTGCACAAGGCAAAACCACTATTCTGGAAGCATTAGGCTGCATGACTTTTGCGGCTGGCATCATTCTCCCGTTCCTCTATCAACTGGCAATCTACAACAACTCAACCATGAAACTCAACGATGTGCTCACCAAAAGCGGACAAAACAATAAGATGCAAATAATCTGTTCACTCGTGGCAATGTTCCTGCCTATGATTATTATGTATGCTCTGATTGCTGCTTTTGGAACTAATATCGGTAGTCTGGTGATTTTTGTAATAGGCATCGCAGGAATTGCCCTGCATCCTTGGTGGCTTAGAAATATTTATGAACGTTTAATGAAAAGAAGATATGAAAACATGTCAAATTTCCGTGCAACTCGATAATGTGAAAAAGGTTTTCGGTGAGAAAGTTGCATTAGATGTAGAAAAATTTGTAGTCAGCGCTGGCGATATTCTGGGATTAGTCGGCAATAATGGAGCAGGGAAGACCACGATGTTTCGAGTGATTCTCGACCTCCTCAAGCCTGAAAACGGTACGGCAAAAATCGGAGAATTTAATCCTGCCGAAACAGAAGAGTGGAAAATGTTCACAGGGGCTTATATCGATAGCGGCTTCTTAATCGACTATCTCACTCCTGAGGAATATTTCTCGTTCATCTGCAAAATCAACAATATCAGTAAAGAAAAACTTGCTTCTGTAACGAAAAAGTTTGAAGACTTTATGGCAGGCGAAATCATCGGTCAGAAAAAACTCATTCGCAATCTCTCTGCTGGTAATCAGCAAAAAGTCGGAATCATTGCTGCAATGATTCACGAACCGCAGTTGCTAATACTCGACGAACCATTCAATTTCCTCGACCCGTCATCTCAGATGGCAATGAAACACATTCTGTCCGACTATAACAAGGAAACGGGAGCAACCATTATGGTTTCGTCCCACAATCTTTCCTATACCCTCGACATTTGCACACATGTAGCCCTGCTTGAACATGGGAAAATCATCAAGGATTTCCCTAAGAGTGATGCAGAGTCTATCAAGGAAATAGAGACATACTTCGAAACAGGTGCAAATATTCTTCGACGAGTTCAGGAATCATCTGAAGAATAAATCAATAAAAAAGAAAACCCCGCCAAATCAATCGACTTGAACGGGGTCAATGAAAGGAGGAAAAAAAGTGGTACCACCAGGAATCGAACCGGGGACACACGGATTTTCAGTCCGATGCTCTACCAACTGAGCTATGGCACCATGTAAAGAAATTTCCTTATTTATCAAGGTCATCACCTCCGTGATTTCTTTAGCGGCTGCAAAGGTAAGTAAAAAAATCAATATACGAAGTTTAAAATTCGAAGTTTTAGATTTTTTTAACTTTTAAAATGCGGTTAAGCGAATATCCAGTCTTTATTTTAACATAAGGTGGGTTCTAAAGTAAGCTCAGTCATTTTTATCTTGTGCAATAAGGCTGAATAGTTACGTTGCCTTGGATACCATATAAAAAAACTTAAATCTATCCAAAAAATATATAAAAGTTTTAGAATTACAAAGTCAGGATGTATCTTTGTACCTTGAATTTGAATCCGAAGCAATTGATTTTCTTTATTCCAATATTAACAATTAAAGTACTAACTAATGACTACAAAACAAAACTTAAAACTGTTGGCAATTTTTGCCTCTATTTTTTTTATTGGTATTCCTGTAATGGCACAGTCGCCTTCAATAATGGTCGATGTCTCGAAACCAGGTGCTGAAGTATCTCAGAATCTTTATGGTATATTCTTTGAGGAAATCAATCATGCTGGTGATGGTGGACTATATGCTGAATTGGTGCAAAACAGAGGCTTCGAGGAGCACGTGCTACCTTCAAGCATGACCTACGACAACGGACGAGCTGTTGCTATCGACAGTCGCAACTATGAGCATGGAAATAATCGAAAATGGAATATTGACTGGAACCTTGAACAGAAAAAAAACCTCGGATGGAATGTCGTCAGCAACGAATGTGAAGTGAAGAAAGAAGTCATCAAAGCTCTATTGCCACTGCACAAAAACACACCTCATGCGATGCAATTAGTTATCAGCAATATGAAAAAAGGCGGCAAGGCACAACTGATAAACACTGGCTATTGGGGCATGGGACTGAAAAGCGGTGAGAAATACGATCTGCGATTCTATGCCAAAAGTTCCGACTATAAGGGAAGCATTACTGCCTACATAGCAAATGCCGAAAACAATGAGGTGCTTGGGACTATTGCTTTCAAGAAAAGAAAAATGAAGGACTGGACTGAATATACCGCTGTACTTGAAAGCAAGGGAACAACTGGAAAGGGCAAACTCGTATTAGAATTCGATAAAAAGGGAACAATACTTGTGGATTATGTATCACTATTTCCTCAGAACACATTCAAAGGCAGAAAAAACGGGCAACGTGCTGACCTTGCCATGATGCTGCAAAACCTGCATCCGAAGTTCATGCGCTGGCCTGGCGGATGTATTGTTGAAGGTGCAACATACGAAAACCGTGTGAAATGGAAGGAGACTCTTGGCGACCCAATGACACGCAGAGGAGAATGGGACGTATGGTGCTACCGTGCAACATGGGGCATGGGTTACCATGAGTTCCTGCAGTTCTGCGAAGATCTCGGCATGGACGCAATGTTTGTGAACAATGCTGGAATGTCGTGCTCAGTGAGAAATGGCGACTATGTTGATACTAACGAAGAACTTGATGCTTGCATCCAGGATTTCCGCGATGCCATCGACTATGCACTTGCCGACCCTTCGAAGAATAAATGGGCAAAGATGCGGGCTGATGCAGGACATCCGAAACCATTCCCTCTGAAATATGTGGAGATAGGTAACGAAAATGTTGGTCCTGAATACGTGAAGCATTTCAATTACATATTCAAGGCACTAAAGGCAGAATATCCTAATATCATCTTCATCAAC
Source organism: Prevotella sp. (assembly GCA_045597685.1). Lineage (GTDB taxonomy): Bacteria > Bacteroidota > Bacteroidia > Bacteroidales > Bacteroidaceae > Prevotella. The sequence goes on along the minus strand of JAZLKO010000084.1, from coordinate 10,063 downwards.
ACACTTGCCCACGACAGCCATCTGTTAACACAGATTCCAGGTGAATATATGGTTGACCCTCACTGGTACAGAGACCCTAACTTCTTCTTCAATAACAACCATCTCTTCGATGATGCACCACGCAAGCACGATATTTACGTAGGCGAATATGCTTGCAATGCAGGTGTAGGTGGCGGAAATCTTTTCGCAGCAATCAGCGAGGCAGCATTCATACTCGGTATGGAACGCAATAGCGACGTGGTAAAGATGACATCGTATGCTCCTCTGTTTGAAAATATCAACAAGAAAGATTGGCCTTGCAACCTTATCCACTTCAATAGCAACCAAACCTATGGTCGAGCATCATACTATGTGCAGCAGATGGCAGCCGTAAACCGTCCTACATACAATATCTTCACCAGCGAGACAACAAGCAGTGAGCCAGCTCCACCTTTCGCAGCAGGTTCAATAGGACTCGGAAGCTATGCCACTCAGTGTGAATACAGAAATATTCAAGTCACGACATCTGACGGAAAGACCACTAACTATACTCCACAACAGTTTGTGCAGAAACGTGGAACATGGAATGTTTCAAATGATGTTATTGCTCAAACATCACGACAACAAATGACATTGGCACAGTTGCCTGACTTCCAGAGCAATGACTACACCATCACTCTCCAAGCACGCAAGACTGGAGGACTCGAAGGCTTCCTTATCTATTATGGACTGAACGAAAGCGGACAGAATGGATACATGGTGAACGTGGCTGGATGGAACAATATGACAACTGCCGTTCAACCTGTACACAGAGGCAGAGCCAACGATGTGGTAAGTCGGCAGGTAAGACAATCTCTTGAAAACAACAAATGGTATGACATCAAGATTGTTGTCACACCAATGAGCGCAGTCCTCTATGTTGACGGCAAGGAAATCACTACCGCACGACCTGTTTCGCAAACAAGACATTTCTGCCAAGCCGGTTATGATGAACAAAACAATGAAATTGTTATCAAAGTTGTAAATGGTACGGACAAACCTTATTCTCGCTCGTTTGATATTGCTGGCGTAGAAAACGTTGAGTCAAACGGAAAGGTAATCACACTCACAGGTAAAGCAGAACAGGAAAATTCATTCGATAATCCTACACTCCTGTCACCTAAGACCACCTTGTTCAACAAGTTTGGCAAGCAGTTTAGCTATGAGTTTGCACCAATGTCGTTCACAATCCTAAGAATAAAAGCCACGAAGTAATGGAACACAGGGACAGGTTTCTGCGACCCATATTTAAATGGGTCACACAATCTGTCCGTATGACCCCCCTTTTAAAAAAGGGTCGCAGAATTTGTTCCTGCGACCCTCTGTCTGCGACCATTTTTTTTCACCAAAACGATTCATTATCTTCCTTACCTAAAATCTCACCGTTAGGATCAGCACCTTCATCAGTAGATTTAAGTTTCGACGGATTAGAATTCGCTATCATTGTGTGCAATACAATCTTATGTTGTTTGCATTGTGGTTTGATGTATTTTTTCATAACTATTTTTTTGTGTTTAAATAAATTTGTATTGTTGCCACTACATCAGAAATATCAATCATTCCATCTCTGTTCACGTCAGCTATTGTCAGTTTCAGTTCAGCGGTAGTACCGTTTATGTAGTGACCATTCAGTATTACAGCATCAGTCACGTCAACTATCATGTCTCTATCCACATCACCATAAAGGAAAGTCGGGTCGTTGCCCTGTGATAATGGGTCACCAGGATTGGTAGGGTTGTATTCAAACCTTGCTTCAAGAGTTACATTATCAATGCCTGTCATGTAGTAGTTAAAGCCTGTTTTATCGCTTACATTCACCCCTTTTTCATACCATCCTTTGAAAACATAACCTTGATTAGGATAAGCTTGGACGTTAACATAATTGTCGGGAAAATGTTTCGCTCCGCTTGTCTGGTTGAACGAGCAGCAGCCTTCTGGTACAGATGTCAGGTAGAGCCTGTTTTTCAGGTTCAGCGATGGTTCAGCAGGGTCTGATGGAGTGAAAGCATAGTGAGCCACAAATTCAGCCTTGCCGTCTCCCATTGTGTAAACAAACGAGCTTTCTTCGTTGTATTTCTCACCATTCAATGTCCAATACTGGAAGGTGTAGTTTTGTCTGGCTGATGTGTTTATGTTTGCTTGCTGACCTTCCATGTATCTGCCGTCACCCGATGAATAGCCTGCGTTGCTTGGCTCAACAGTCGTTGTAAGCTTGTAGCGCATGTAAGGTTCAGGCGGATTTGTCGGGTCATAGCCGTTCTGGGCTGTCGCCGTCTGACAGCACATTATCAGCAGCAGCAAGCCCAAGAGCCTGCCCCCTGCCTTGCAGCAGGAGGCTTCGACCTTGGAACTAAAAAAATTATTGTTCATAATCAGTTCTTCTTACTTTCTGATGTACTTCTTGTCTTTTGCAATCACTACACCCTCGTAATTGCTTCCAACTTTCACACCATTGGTATTATACAAGTCCTGTCCTTCAAGAGATGATTCTGGAGATGCTAATTCGCTGATTCCTGTAGGGTCGCCAAGCAGCAACACAAAGCGCTCGTTGAACGTTCCTGCTTCTGTTTCAAAACTGTAGTCATCAGTTAGCGGAGTAATGGTGCCTGTCTCATTGTCCTTGATAGAAACCGTCTGTTCCATTCTCACAGCAGCTATTCTGAGTTGTCCTGCCTTTGTTGCAACATAACCCAACTTCACGCTTCCGCTCGGACGCTCGTTGATTGCATACTTCACGTTCTTATTGTCGAGGGTGTAGATTTGTGGCACATCAGTTGTACTCATGAACTTAGCTGCATCGCAGTCCATTTCGTAAGCATCTGCCTTCTTTGCGTTGAACACAACGCGAGTCTTATCCACATTCTCACCGTCTGTGATAATCAGGTTTATCAGTTTTCTGTCAGCAGCTGGTGCTTTCTTTGCTCTCATGGCTTTTGCCTTTGCCTGTTTCTTTTCCGACTGCTTCTTTGTCTCACGGCCGCTGGCATAGAAATCAAAGTCATCTATGCCTTCAGGTTTCTGAATGAAGAATGCCTGGAATGGGTGGAAACTATAGTCATCGTCGTCTGGACGCAAAGCTTCGTATGTGCTTCCGGTCCATACCGTCACAGGAGCATTGTATGCCAAATCGCTCAAGTTGAAATAGCTGAGGAATGGATTGCCCACGAAGTTCCAGTTTGCATCCTGTGCGTTGTCGGATGTATTTTCAGCCAACTCAGGCGATTTCTTGTTCTTGCCGTTGAATGCAGGATTTTCGATTGTCAGCACGAGGTCGGTTGACTTGTCGCACTGGAATATGTAACCCTTGCCAGCCTTCAGATATTCACCCTCTGACTCTGTTACGTTCTTCCAACCGCTGTTGCCATTAGCACGTCCGTTGCCGTCATAGTGGCGGAACACGTAGTTTGCATTGCAAGTTATTGCATCCTTCATAATGTCGAATGGGAAGCAGAAGAAATACCATTTGTTTGGCTGCACGGCAATCTTTATGTTCAGTTTATCCATAGTCACGTTGCCCTCATCGCTGCCTTCGCTGCCACCTTCGGCAATGATTGAACCACCGTTTTCGCCATCGCTGTCAATATTCACTTCGCCCATATCCTGATGAGCACCCTCGTCAACAATCAAGCCACTCTCTTTGCCCAAGTCGGCATCAGGGTCTTTCTCTTCAGTACCAGGAATCTCACCAGTTTCCATTTCGTAATCATCCTCTAAATAAAAGTATTCATACTGCGGTGTCCAGCTCTCCAATCTTGCAAACTGGCTCCATTGTGTATCCCAGTAATAAGCATAGAAAGTGGCATCCCAATCGTTTTCATCATCCTTTGGCACATACAGCGTAGCCGAATTCCATGTGCTGAAAGCATTTTGATCTATTTTAATAGGCAAAACACTTGTTGCATAGACTTTTTCTAATGGGTTGTCACGGAATGCGCTACCACCTATGCTTTTCACGCTACTTGGGATAGTCAGAGTTTTTAATTTGCATCTGAAAAATGCGGAATTGTCAATAGTTTCCACAGCATTACCAAAAGTTAAATTTGATAAACTACAATCGGAGAATGCGCTATTATCAATTATCACCACATTATTTGGAATTATTACAGATTTTAATGTGTAACACTGATAGAAAGCACAAACACCAATTGTCACTACATTTTCAGGTATTTCTATTTTGCATAGATTACTGCATTGATAAAACGCATAGTCTCCTATTTCTGTTATAGATACAGGCAATTGCACAGAAGAGATATTTTTGTGCTCATAAAAAGCACATTCAGGGAATACATTATTTTTTGTGTAGCGATTGTCATAATAGCAATAATGGTTTGCATCTTCCACTATATTTGCTTCGCTCAAATCAAGATTGTGTAGGTTCACCATCTTGTTCCGCAGAATCATTAAATCGTAACCATTTATGCTGCCTTTGACTTTAAGAGTCATCACGTTAGCCAAGTTTTCCTCACCAATCGCTGCCTGCAAAGCAGAACTGTTGTCTGAAGCAGTTACTTCCACATCATATTCTGTTGTTGTTTCTATTGACAATATTCTATATGCAATATCTTTCCAGTTGTCAGCAGCTCTATAGGCTACCAATAGACTTTCAGGAACAAGCACCGTGATGCATTCTGAAGTTACATTTTGCCCTGCCGTAGCCATTGTTTCAGAAGACAAAACAAGCTTATTCAAAGCAGAGCAACCGCTGAATGCATAACTGCCTATTGATGTGCATTTCTCTAAATCACCAACAGAAATCAAAGCAGAACAATTGTAAAATGCATAACCGCCTATTGATGTACATTGCGACAAATCACCAACAGAAGACAAAGCAGAGCAATCAGTGAATGCGTCAAGACCTATTGATGTGCACTGCGACAAATCACCTACAGAAGTCAAAGCGGAACATTTATAGAATGCTTGCTGACCTATTGATGTACATTTCGATAAATCACCAACTGAAGTCAAAGCAGAGCAGTTGTAGAATACCTCACTACCTATTGATGTACATTTCGACAAATCATCGATTGAAGTCAAAGCAGAGCAACCATGGAATGCACTTGTACCTATTGATGTGCATTTCGACAAATCACCGACAGAGGTCAAGGCAGAGCAATCGCGGAATGCGGAACCGCCTATTGATGTGCATTGCGACAAATCAACTAAAGTTAAAGCAGTGCAACCATAGAATGCCTCAACGTCTATTGATGTGCATTGCGACAAATCAACTAATGCCAAAGAAGAGCAACCTCTGAATGAATAACTGTCAATCGATGTGCATTGCGCCAAATCTCCAACTGAAGTCAAAGATGAGCAACCATCGAAAGCAGCATAGCCTATTGATGTGCATTGCGACAAATCACCGACAGAAGTTAAAGCAGAACAGTTTTTAAATGCGCTATAGCCTATTGATGTGCATTTGGACAAATCACTGACAGAAGTCAAAGCAGAGCAACCATAGAATGCATAACTCCCTATTGTACATGATGCACCATTGAAATCAACTGATTTTAGATTTTTGTTATGGGAAAACACGCCATAATAATTATAAGAAGTAGAAACAGAACTAATTGTTGTACAACCTTCATTCGCAATAGTCTTTATTGTAGCTGGCAGACTTATTGTTTCAATGTCTTCGCAAGCTGCAAATGCGTAATATCCAAGAGCAGTAACAGTGTAGGCTTGTTCACCAATAGTGATGGTTTCTGGCACTACAACATCTTTTGTGTTACCCGCCACACCTTGCTCGATAGTGGCTTCTTTTGTACTTTCGTTAAGAGTAACTTTCCATGTTACTCCTTTCTCGTCTGTGTAATCTTCTGCGAATACACTCATGCTCATCACGCAACAAATGAGCATTAAAAATAAATTCTTTTTCATAATTGTTTGTATTTTTTGAGGGGGTCACAGGGACAGGTTTCTGTGACCCATCTTTAAGTGGGTCGCAGAAACCTGTCCCCGCGACCCTATTTTACTTTCAGGACTTTTTTGTTGTTGATGATGTAAATCTGACCGATTTGAGGGTTGGCTATCAGGCGACCGTTCAAGTCATAGACGGCAGAGGATTTTTCAATGCTGTCAGTCAACTTGCTGATGCCTGTTGGAGTGCTGCCAAACTCGAAACCGAGAGCATCCTTCGCACCACTCGCCTGGCTGTACCAGCATTTCCCTGCAGGAATAGTAAATTCCTGACCATCTACCTTGTAGAACATTGAGCCATCGCCTTTGTTCTGCATCACGTAGCCTTCGGTTATCTTTTGCGGCTCAATAGCACCCGTAAGCAATCCACTTGTGGCAGTAGCAACATACTTGCTGCCGTCAACCGTACCACTCAGTTTACCCGTGAAGCCTGTGGCATTATAAATAATATAAGGTGTGTATGCCGACATTTTCTGCACTTCGTCAAGCACGATGTAGTCGCCTTCAACATTATTTGCACTATAAGCCGAAAAACCGCTCGGAGTGCAATCGAAAGGCAGAATGCATGTGCTGAATCTGTTGCCAGCATTAATGTTGATGTCAAGGTTTGAACTGCTGCCAATGGTCAGCACCTCATAATCCTTATCGGCAGGAACATACTTGTTGACAACATTTTCTTCGATTGCAGTCAGATTGCCACCAGAAATACGAATGGTGTTAGTCCCTGGTTTTGCAAAGGCAGAAGCAACAACAGCAACTTTGAACAGGTTGCCAGAAGTTGCGGTGAAAGATTCATTCAATGCTGAAAAACATGAAACACGCAACACGCGCTCACCCTGAACTCCGTATGAACATGAGAGAGTGTGAGTGAAAGTCTTAGTACCATCAAAAATATCTTCATCAAAAGGATAAATACCTGTATTCTTATCCATCGAAACAGCAGGATTTCCTTTAGAATAATACACATCAACCCCAGGTGGGAGTATGATGTCGAGATTGTAGGCAGTGTAGAGTCGCCTGCCTTGTACGCCAACAGTCAGCATAACATAATTCCCGTTAGGGGTCAGTTCGGCTGCTGAAATGGTGAAGCAGTCGTCGGTTTCTAATGACAAAGCATTGTTGCTTATCAAAGCACAAATGCTGAATAACAATAAGAATTTTCGCATAACAGTTAATATTAAAAAGTTAATAAATAATCTCCAACTGTCAGCGCCAGCAATTACTGTCCAAGAAAAAAAGAGCATGAAAAAACATGGACTAATGATTCTCTATCTACTCCCAAGGTTTTCGACTACCTATAGCACATATATTGAACAAAAGCCCATGTCATAAACGACATGAGCGCTGAACTTTCATTCATCTGTGCTATGTTCTAAAGTGTCGAAATTTAGGAGTACACAAATAAAAGCTAACGCTTCCAAACCGATTTTATTCGGTTTTTAACCAAAATGTCTTGAGATGCACGCAGACTATGTTTCAAGTCCTTTTTGTGCGTACAATTTACACTCGTTGTAAAAATTTTTCGCAAATATAACAATATTTGTTATTGCTACGATAATTATTTAAGTTTTTTTAGTAAAATAATTCAAGTTAATTACCAGTTTGCGATTAAATGTTGGAAAATAAACTTATAGCAACCTTGTTTCCGCCTTGAATCCACCTTAAAGCAACCCAATCTTCGATTGATGTTCGATTGTTATTCGATTGTTCTTCGATTGATATTCGATTCCGAATCGAAGAACAATCAAATATGAATCAGATATGAATTGAAGATGTATCAAATATCAGGTTTACATAAGGCGGTTGTAAGGTGGTTTTAACACGAAGAAAAGGGTGTTTTGGTGGGAAATGTGCTTATTTCGCGTGAAAAAATGCAAAAAACCAGAAATTTTTAGTGGTTTTTCATTGTCGGTTGGATTTATTTTTGTATCTTTGCAGCATTAATTTATAAACAACCAATAATCGGATTTACAATTTAACTCTGACTGCTGACACTGACATTGAACAACGATAACGATGACGATAACGATAACCGCACAAACGTTCAATGCTATTGTCTTAACTCCTTAACTCCTTAACTCCTTAACTCCACAATAGAAACTCATTAAACCCTTAACTCCACAATTAATCATGGCACGAATTAAATCTTCAACTAACTCAGGTCCCATCAGAAAAGGTGACGAAACTATTTATTTCAAGAATGGACAGCCGATTTCCAGAAAGAGACATAATAACGTTTCACCAAACAGAAAAGGATCGCTAAAGCAGTTGCGTAATCGCACAACAACATCAAACCCTGTAAATATGCATAGGGCTTTTGATGACAGTCTGAAAGGACTTTTTACTAATAAAACTGGTGCTCAAAATGACTATAGTTGTTTTATGGGAAATAAGAGTGGTGACTATCCTATCTATTTAACTAAGCAACAGGCGCAGAGTGGCTTCTGCATTGCTGCACCTTATAAAATCTCTGAAGGCAACCTGAAGCCCATCATCGTGAAGGGTGTTGGGGCAGGTTCTTATACGAATATCCTTCTTGATGACTTGCGCATAGATGAAAATACTACTATCGGTGAACTTTCAGATGCGATAATAAGAAACAATAGTGATTTCAAGTACAATGATGAAATATGGTATTTCAGTCTGCTGCAAATTGAAAACAATGGAATTGCGAATGTGAAATTTGCCCTGTATAAGTTGGTGCTTGATTATTCTGACTCAAATACAGTCTGGAGCGAAGTATCAAAATGTGGATTTTCTTCGAAATTGTACAGAGGAAAAAATCGGCTTGCACATGGAAAAAACATTGGACCTGGTGTGTTTGCATGGTTGCATGTGAGATACTCAAAAGGTGAGAAACAGGTGTCAACACAATCTCTGATAAACAACAATGTGCAGTATCTCCGTAAGTTTGGAAGCGAGGCGGCATTCATGGAAGCAGCAAAAAGCTATGGCTATGAGGAAGAAGCATTTGTATTTGGAGAAGACGCCCTGTAAGCGAAGCACCGCAGCCATCTGCAACGAAGAGATAATAGTCTAACCACAATAGGAAAAATAACTTCATCGTAACTATGCAAAAAATCTATGTTGCAGCCATTTGGCTGAATGTATTATTTGTAATTGTTGAAGTTTCTATAGGTCTGTTTGGAAATTCGTTGGGATTGATTGCCGATGCAGGACATAATCTGAGCGATGTTTTCAGCCTTATCTTGGCTCTGATAGCCGTAAAACTTGCTCTTACACATGGGACAAAACGATTTACATACGGCTACCGGAAAAGTTCAGTATTGATTGCTCTGCTCAATGCCATAATCCTTTTGGTTGCAGTTGGTGCCATAATGCTTGAAAGTGTTGAACGCATTTATGAAATATGCACAGAATCAGTCGATGTGGTGGATTCTTTCAATAATGGTGCTTTGATTTCGTGGACGGCAGGAGTCGGCATTTTAGTGAATGGTGTAACAACCTTGATGCTGCACAGCCATCAGCACGACATAAATGCAAAAGCCGCTTACCTGCACATGTTATCGGACACACTTGTCTCGGTAGGTGTGGTAGTCTCGGGCTTGATAATAACATTCACGAATCTAAGCATAATAGACCCAATTATAAGTCTTGCCATTTCCATAATAATTTTAGTCAGCACGTGCAAACTGCTCTGTGAAAGCATAAGAATGTCGATTGATGCCGTACCTGAAGGCATAAACCCCGAAGAAATAAAAGGCATGATTGAATCCGTGGAAGGAGTCAGCGACGTGCATCATATTCACATTTGGCCAATCAGCACCACGGAAACAGCACTAACTGCTCATGTGGCGATAGCCGACAAGCAGCAACTTGAGAAAATCACCGAATCAATCAAAGAATCTTTGAAGTTGCATGGTATAGCTCATTCTACATTGGAAATGGAAACTCCGCAATCAATCTGCCACGACCGCGAATGCAATGAGTGAAGAAGGTCTGTCCCTGCTCCCCGATTCGGACCCGATTGGGTAGGGTGTTCAAAACATATGTCAAAAACCTACACATTTTTTGCCTATAGTTTCACGTCGTTTGATAACCAAATTCTGGGAAAGATTGGCGTCAGTCCATTCTTTGATATGGCGATGCCTACCTATTTCCAAGCGTT
>JAZLKO010000083.1:0-25125 GCA_045597685.1 Prevotella sp. | reverse complement strand
TTACTAAAAATCAGCGAATTATACAAATTTTTAAAGAACTATTTTGTTGCCTAAAGTGTTAAAAAACAGTAATATGAAAGCACTGAAACATAACGCTTTTTCGAACATGATTTTATATCTGTTTTGAACACCCTACCTGTAAGGGCGAAATAATTCCATATCTATCTGAATATGAAACCATTTCGCCCTTACAGGGTTTATAAATCGTAAATTGGGAAATTAGTTGTTTAGGCTGGAATCCCAAACGACTAAACGACCAATGTCCAAATTATTCTACAGCAGCCACACCTGGCAGCACCTTACCTTCAATAGCCTCAAGCAAAGCACCACCACCAGTAGAAATATAAGAAACCTTATCTTCCATATTGAACTTGTGGATGCAAGCCACACTGTCACCACCACCAATCAACGAGAAAGCACCATTGGCAGTTGCTACTGCAATAGCTTCAGCTACAGCCTTGCTACCTGCTGAAAACTTGTCAAATTCAAACACGCCTGCAGGACCATTCCATAAGATAGTCTTTGCCGTTTCGATAGCAGCAGCAAATTTCTTAGCTGTTACAGGACCGATATCAAGACCTTCCCAATTGTCAGGAATAGCATTCGATGGACAAATCAATGTATTTGCATCGTTAGAGAACTGGTCGCCACAAACGCTATCTTCAGCAAGAATCAGATTCACACCCTTCTCTTGTGCCATCTTCTGAATATCAAGAGCAAGCTGCAACTTATCATCTTCACAAATCGATGTACCGATAGTACCACCATTTGCCTTCATAAAGGTGTAAGTCATACCGCCGCAAAGAATCAGGTTGTCAACCTTGTCCATAAGGTTCTCAATAATACCAATCTTGGTAGAAACCTTAGAACCACCCATAATGGCAGTAAACGGACGAACCACGTTCTTCAGAACAATGTCAACAGCATCAACCTCTTTCTGCATCAGCAGACCGAGCATCTTGTTGTCCTTATCGAAATAGTCTGCCACAACAGCAGTAGAAGCATGCTTGCGGTGAGCAGTACCAAAAGCATCATTCACGTAGCAATCAGCGTAAGAAGCAAGCACCTTTGAAAACTCTTTTTGGCGAGCCTTCATTTCTTTCTTGGCATCTTCGTAAGCAGGATCTTCCTTGTCGATACCTACAGGCTTACCTTCCTCCTCAGGATAATAACGAAGATTCTCTAACAACAGAGCCTCGCCTGGCTTCAATCCATCAGCCATCTCTTTAGCTTTTGCACAATCATCGCAGAACATCACATTAACACCAATTGCAGCACTTACAGCCTCGACGATCTGCTTGAGCGACATCTTAGGGTTCACCTTACCTTTTGGCTTTCCCATGTGCGACATGATAATCAGACTGCCACCCTCTGAAAGGATGTGTTTCAAAGTAGGAACGGCACCGCGAATACGAGTGTCATCAGTAATCTTACCGTTTTCATCGAGTGGCACATTGAAGTCCACGCGAACTAATGCTTTTTTACCAGCAAATTTGTAATCTTGAAATTTCATATTAAATAATTTTTATTAAGAACCTTTTCGACTGCAAAATTAGTGCAAATCGAGTGAAATACAAAATAAAAAAACATTTTTTAATTTTTTATTTCCAAAGGGAGTTTTTTAGGCAAAGCCTTATTTTGTTCCTTCGATGGGCTCAGGATAAATACTTTCAATGCCGCCTACAGATGGTTTAGGATTTGAAAATCTCTGAGCCAATTGGGAGATTGGAAGATTAGTTTGGGAGACTGGAATTTAGTTAAAAAAACTTAAAACTTAAAACTCTAAACTCTAAACTCTAAACTTTTTTCATATCTTTGCACCCGCTTTCAAGAAAATCGACTTTGAAAGTCTGGAGAGATGGTAGAGTGGTCGATTACAGTAGTCTTGAAAACTACCGTACCGAGAGGTACCGGGGGTTCGAATCCCTCTCTCTCCGCGAAAACGTAATAGGGAATCATTAAGGTTTCCTATTTTTTTGTAGCAAAAATCAATGTTTTACATTTTTCCACTGACCCGTATAATCGTAAAATCGTTGTTATTTCACCACCGTCAGTACTCCATATTGGCCTGTACAACTTACACGGTATTCCCATAATCTGTCGCCTCCTTCTCCGCTTGATACATTACCATTGTACAAACTATATGTCCGTCCACATTTTGAACATTTCACTTCAGAAGTGTTGCTCGTCCATGAAAGTGGACATGAACTCATTGCCGAATAGCAGTTTCTGCATTGTGCATCGAAAGCAACAAATTTCTGGTCAAAGACATTATATCCGACAATTATTCCATTGTTAGCACCGAGTTCGTAGGTCTGATAATTCTCAACATCTGTTGTGATGGCTACTTTATCTGAAGGCTGCTTGTCGCTGGTTGACAGATAGACATAATTGATTGGTTTGCCCTGAACAACCTCTGTTCCTTTGCTGATTCTTATAAATATGTTGCTATTTGGTGTTAATGCTGTTGCAAGCAGAGAATTCTGATGAATATCGTTTCGGAAAACGAAATAACATTGATATGGAGAATTGTATTCAAATTCAGCTTTTCCACACGATGATAGCAAGAGCAATGATAATGATAACGATAACGATAACCGCATATTTGTTTGATTTAATTTGAAAAAGGGTGCCTGCGCACCCTTTTTCGCTAATTTTGTTGTGAAATAGAAATGATTGTTTTAGAGAATATTTTGTTCAAAAGTTAGTTTTGCCAATTATCAATTATTGCTACCGAATCAGCAGCATTGGTGTTTTCGTATGCTACAGATGGAGCAGCAACATCTATTGTGTCATTATTTTCAGCAACTTGCTGTACTGCTGAATTCTGTTCATGGTAGTTTATTGAATTTTCTATAATTGTTCCTGTGGTTATCAGAAAACATACAATGGCGACAGCCTTGATTAATGGTAAGAACCTTTGCATCAACGGACGGTTGTGCCCTTTGCCAATGCGCTGAAGAACCTTATTGTCAAATGTTTCGTCAAGAACATTGACTTCCTTTGACTGCATTTCATAGCAAAACAGACTTTTATATTTCAACAGTCCGACAGGTATGTCGTCCTGATTGAAGAAAGAACGCAATATCTGCTCTTCCTCCAACGTTGTTTGGCAGTTCCAGTAGCGTTCTAAAAGTTGTTCTATATATTTATAGTCCATAGTCTTCTATTTGTTCATATTTACTTTTTATAGTTTGGCGTGCTCGGAAGATATTTACTTTTACCTGTTCTTCGCTTATGCCAAGTATAAGGGCTATTTCTTTGTATGTCTTGCCTTCGAAATCGCGCAATTGCAAAACTGTTTTTTGTTTTTCTGGCAGAGAATTTATCAGGTTTTGCACAGTTCTGATTTTGTCTCTCTGCAGGATTTGATCTGTTGTTTCTGATGTTCCGATGGTTTCGGCAGTTCCAGTATTTTCTGCTACCTCAATTGTCAGCACATCTGTTTTTTTCTTTCTTAGGTAGTCAAGTGCAAAGTTTCTGCATATTTTCAAGCTATATGCTTCGAGCGACTCAATCTTATCCCAGTTTTCGCGACGATTCCAAATTTTAATCAAAGTCTCCTGAACGATGTCTTCTGCATCATGACTGCTCAGCGTGATGCGAAGAGCGAGCCTGTAAAGCTGATTCTTTAGTGGCAGCACATCGTTGTTGAAACTTATTGTTTTCATTGCTCTCTAATATATTGATGCAAAAGAAACGTAAAAGTTACACGAAAGTTGAATTTTTATCTATAAATTTTCAAAATTTCTTTGTGTCCAGTCTTCGTTTTCACCAATGTGCCAGGTGTGGATGCCCAGTTCTTCAGCTGCCTTGCAGTTGGTCGCGGAGTCATCGAGAAAGAGTGTTTCTTCAGCTTTTATTCCCGCGTCTTGAAGCATAAATTCAAACATTTTGCGTTCTGGCTTTGTCATCCCCAATTCATACGATAGATACACTTTTTCGAAATAAAGGCTTAAATCCTTAAAATAATGCTCTACGGAATATTCCCAATGGAAAGCATTTGTATTGCTGAGCAGCAAAATTCGGTAGTGCTTCCGCAATTCAAGAATCTTATCGAGTTTCTTTTGTGGAACTCCAGTAAGTAGCACTAACCAGGCGTGCTTTATCTGTTCGTCTGTCGCGTTTACTCCACTTTGTTTCCGTGCCTCTTCACAGAATTCATGGATGTCTATTTTTCCAAGTTCCAAATCGTTGAACAAATCTTCTGAGCGATAATCGTTTATGTATTGTCCAATTACGTCCATATTGAGGGCATGGTATTCTGCTACGCAGTTTTCTTTTTTCAGTCCTACGAGCACACCACCGAAATCTATTACAATATTTTTTATCATATTTATTAATTTACAATCGTATGAATAATGTAGGCTAAATTTTCTTACACCAGAATCCTAATAGCAGTATAGGAGAAGTGCATGCTATTATCAGCAGCCATTCGCTCCATAGCAAAGGCTCTGTGCGAAACACTTCGCCGCCAAAGGTTACTATCAGCCATTGGCACACAAGGATTATCAGCATCACCAGTATCATACCACCATCATGGATGTTGCAACGGAAAGCCGAACTGGCAGAATTAAGGCATTTCGCATTAAACAGATTCCAAAACTGAAGCATCACGAATACGGTGAAAAAGATTGTGAGTTCGTGCAAACTTACAGAATCGGATTTTTCGATGTTTATCAATATTGCCATAAGAACAACAGACATTAAGGTGCCAATGGCAGCAATTTTTATAAGCATATTTTTAGTAATTATCGAATCTGTTTGCTTTCGCGGCTTTTCAGCCATCACGTCTGCTGAAGGTGGTAAGGATGACAATGCCAGAGCTGCCAGTGTATCCATAATCAGATTTATCCATAGAATTTGAGTAACAGTCAGTGGCAAATCATGTCCTACAATGCTACCAAGCAATGACAGAGTAAGTGCAGCCACATTTACTGTCAGTTGGAAGAATATGAATCGTTGCAAATTTCTATATAGTGAGCGTCCCCACATTACAGCACGGACTATGCTATTGAATGAGTCGTCAAGCAGAGTCATGTCACTGGCTTCTTTTGCCACATTTGTGCCCGACCCTAATGACAATCCAACATGGGCATAATTAAGTGCAGGTGCATCGTTCGTGCCATCTCCCGTTACTGCCACCACTTCTCCTGCTTTTTGCAACATCTGCACAAGCCGCTGCTTATCGTTAGGACGCGCACGGCTCATGACTTTTATCTTCTGTGCCCTTTCGAATGCCTCATTATCATCAAGGGCAGCAAAATCAGTACCAGTGATGTGACATTCATCCAATGTGGAATCATTCCACAAGCCTATTTGTCGGGCTATTTCTATTGCTGTGGCTGAAACATCGCCAGTAACAATTTTTATTTCTATTCCAGCATTCTGGCATCGTCGGACTGCTTCTGGTACATCATCGCGCAAAGGGTCACTGATAGCAAATATTGCTTGTAATCTGCCATCGACAGCTAGCGCCAATGTGCGCATGGCTCTATGTTGAAAGTCCTCTAACTGGACAATTGTATCAGAATGGATTTCGTCTGAATCGCCACAACTTTGGATAATTATTTCAGGAGCACCTTTTGTAAATATATGCCGATGTCCCAGAATATCAACTTCGGTCTGCATATATTTGCGTTCTGTTGAGAATGGCAACTGGCTTATCATTTCTGAATGTTGCCGCAAATGCTTGTAGTCATATCCAAGTGACTGCACCCAACTCAATAGAGCTACTTCAGTTGGATTGCCTATTCCTCCAGTATGATTATCCAGTTCTGCTGTGGTGTTTGCGGCTATTGCATAAGCAAGCAGTTCATCATCATTGATTACCTTCAGCACCTCCTGTACTTTCATCTTGTTTTGCGTCAGAGTTCCAGTCTTGTCGGTACAGATTACCGTGGCAGCCCCCATTGTTTCACAGGCATGTAACTTGCGTACAAGATTGTTGCTTTTCAGCATTCTGCGCATGTTGAGAGCAAGACTTAATGTGATAGCCATAGGCAACCCTTCTGGAACGGCCATGACTATGAGCGTCACAGCCACCATGAAATATTTTAGTATGGTTTGCGTCAAGGCTAATATTGTGTAGCCTTGCCAGTAATTATTGATTATGAAATCGTGTATTGTAAGTACAACAAATGCCAGTATTGAAATAGCCATTCCCCATCGGCTAATCAGTTTTGCAAGGCGTTTCAGCTGGTTGTTTAATGGAGTGTCAACATCCGTTTCCTCCATAGACTTACTGGCAGCATGTCCAATTTCTGTGTTGTCGCCTACTTCTGTAACTCGCATCACCCCTCTACCATTCATAGCCATTGTGCTACGATAGACACGGTTTTCAGGATAAGTATAGTGGGGTTGTGCAGCTGCGTTAGTTTGCTGAGCGTCTGGCAGTATGCGTTTTACGGTTATTTGTTCACCCGTGAGCGAACTCTCATTCACTTCAAGGTTTATTGCTTCAAGTAAATCGCCATCGGCAGGTATTTCATCACCAGTTTCCAGCAACACAATGTCGCCTACAACAACATCTTTGCGTGGTATCAGTGCTACAGTTCCATTTCGTCTGACCTTTACAGGACTGTCTTCATTAAAAGATGTGAGAATATTAAATTTTTTTGCAGCATCAATTTCAAAAACAAATCCAACTGTTGTGGCGAGGAATATAGCAATGAGGATTCCTAAAGTCTCAATCAGTCCTTCTCCAAAAAGAGACAAGATTAAAGATAAGACTGCAGCGGCAAGCAGAATTTTTATTATCGGGTCATTATATTTTTCAAGATATAACTTCCATAGAGGTTTTTTCTTCGGTGGCGTCAGTATATTGGCACCAAAACGCTTTCTGCTATGCTCAACTTTAGCAGAATCCAACCCTGAAAAGTAGGCACTATTTTTCCCTTTGTCTAAAATTGCCATAAATTGTAAATCATCAATTGTTCCATGCCATAGCGGAAGCACCAAGTACGGCAGCATTAGAATCGCTCAAAGAGGAAAGCATCAATTTTATGTTGCCCTTATATAATTCAAGCATAGTGGATTCCATAGCTTGCTGAGTATATTTCATGATGAAATCGCCAGATTTTGCCAATCCACCAAAGAGGATTATAGCCTCAGGGTCAGAGAAAAGGGCGAAATTAGCTAATGCGCTCCCCAATATCGTACCAGTCTCGCGGAAAATGTCAATAGCCATGGCATCACCTTTTACGGCTGCTTCATAAATATCTTTAGATGTAATTTCATCCACCTTGATATTGCGTAGAAGTGATGGTTCGTCAGAATTTTTTACTCGTTCTTTGGCGGTATTGGCAATTCCTGTTGCTGAGCAGTAAGCTTCCAGACATCCTTTCCTGCCACATGCACAAAGTCGTCCGTTCGGGTCGATAACAACATGTCCCAACTCACCAGCAACACCATGGGAACCATGAAGCAGTTTCCCATCAATAATGATTCCACTTCCGATGCCCGTGCCAAGAGTAATCATTATAAAGTTTTTCATACCTTTGGCACAGCCATATATCATTTCACCAACAGCAGCTGCGTTGGCATCGTTGGTTAGAATTACAGGTATGCTCAGGCGCTCTTCAAACATTTTGCCCAAAGGGATGATTATGCCTTTCCATGGCAGGTTAGGTGCAAAGCCAATCGTTCCTGTGTAATAGTTTGCATTTGGGGCCCCAACTCCAAGTCCCACGCATTCCCAACCGTCACCAATCTCCGACATCAATGCCTTGGCCTTTGTACTTACTGCATCTGCGAACTCGTCAACGGTTGCAAAATCTCTTGTCTTCACCGAGTCACAGGAGATTAAGTTGCCAATTTTATCTACAGCACCTATAACTGAATTTGTCCCGCCAATATCCAGTCCCAAAGCATATTGTTTTATTCCAGTCATTTTTTGTATCATTTTAAAATTCAATATATTGCGTTTTTGATATGCTTTATCTGTACGTCTTCATCACACACGCCCACTATAGTAATAATGTCAAAACGATAGTTTCTTGTTACCCTGTTTATGTTAAGATAAGCAGATGCAGCCTTTTTGAGATTAATCTTTTTTTTATAGTCAACGGAATCTTCAGGTTCGCCAAATAAAGTGTTTCTTCGTGTTTTTACCTCGACAAAAACTATTTCCTGAGCTGTATTGTCAATGGCAACAATGTCCAGGTCTCTATGCTTGTTCTTCCAGTCGAGGCATATTACGAAGTATCCGTTTTGTTTGAGGAAATCCCTCGCGACTAATTCGCCCCATTCTCCAAAGTCATTGTGTGCTGCCATCCGATTACTTGAATTTCGTTACAAAATTAAAAAAAACTTATGGTAAAACCAAAATTTTTCGAAAAAAATTTTGTTTTAAGCAATGTTTGCACTAACTTTGCACAAATTTAGTCGAAATGAGCAAAAATAATGTCCTAAATCTTAATTTAAAAGATGCTATCACGAGAACTGGTAAATCATCACCAAATTTCATGGGAGATGATATGCTTCTTTTCGATAATTTCAAAGAAGTGCCAATTCCAGTGAATGCCTTCAAGATGGACTGCACGTTTGTAGTAATATGCTATAGTGGCAAAGCACGTTTCACCTTGAATACAGAGGCATACGAAATTGGCTGTAATGATATGATTATTGTGATTAGTGGAGAAACGGTTGAGAGTGTTAATGTCTCAGACGATTTTAATGCTATGACAATTTTTCTGTCGAAAGATTTTATTGAAGAACTGATAAAAAACTATGAAAATATATCTTCGCTTCTCTTGCTGTCGCGAAATCATCCTATCATTCATTTGTCAACATCCGAACAAGAGTTGTTCAACGGTTACTATAAATTGTTGAAAAACAGACTGTCAAATAAAAGTAATCATTTCCGCAAAGAAATTGTCCGCTCAATACTTCTGTCATGGCTCTATGATTTGAGCAACATAATTTATGAGAAACAACATGTGATAAATACTGGTACGCGCCGTTCAGAAGAAATATTCATCTTATTTTTAAAACTTGTTGAAGCTAATTTCAAGCTACAAAAAAGAGTTTCATGGTATAGCGACCAATTATTGATTTCCCAAAAATATCTGTCTGCCGTCATAAAAAATATAAGTCGTCGGAGCCCAAATGAATGGATTGATTATTATGTTACACTTGAAGCGCGGGTGCAACTTAAAAATACAACGAAAACAATCAAGCAGATAGCAGATGAATTAGGCTTTTTAAACCAGTCGTTTTTTGGAAGATTTTTCAAGGAACGGGTTGGTGTGTCACCAACACAATACAGAAACAAAGGTGGCGAGTAGCCTATTATCCAAAATTGGCCATTAGCGCAATAGCCTAATGACCGATTTTGATCAAACTCTTTCCTTAAAATCCTTATATCCAAAATGCTTCCATAAGGTTATGGATGTACCTTTTTGGATGTAAATATCTGGTAACGGCACTCCATTGAATGTGTTTGTTTTCACCATAGAATAAATTGCCATATCCTCAAAAACGAGTTCTTCACCAACATTTAGTTCATAATTGAAAGCATAAGTGCCAATGATGTCGCCCGACAGGCAGGTTCCACCGCCAATACGGTAGATGTTATAGTTTTGCGGTTGCAAAGTTTCATCGTTGCTTGGATAAACTATGGCATCTATTAGTGGAGGAGTGTAGGGCATTTCAATTACATCAGGCATGTGACATGCTGCCGAAGTGTCAACAATGACATTTCTTATGCCATCTTCTGATTCTGGTTGGATTTCAAGTATGGTGCAATGCAACTCTCCTGCATTAAGAGCAACAGCTTCACCTGGTTCAAGATATACTTGTAGCCCATATTTGTCTTGAGTTCTGTTGATGCATTGCTTTAATAGGTCAATGTCGTAATCTGCACGTGTGATATGATGTCCACCACCAAAATTCAACCATTTCATTTGTGAGAGAAAGTGCCCGAATTTATCTTCAACAGCATTTAGAGTTGTATCAAGGTCATCGGCATTCTGCTCACATAGGGTGTGGAAATGAAGTCCGTCAACAAGTTTGAAACCATCTTGTCCTTCCTCAGTTGCAAGATATTTCTCTAATATGGAAATAGTTGTTCCTAACCTACTACCTGGAGCACAGGGGTCATAGATGGCATGCCCCTGTTGGGTGGAGCATTCTGGATTTATCCTTAACCCAATCTGCAACCCGGCATTCTTGGCATAATTGCCAAACAAAGACAACTGCTGTGGAGAGTTGAAAATAATGTAATCGCAAATTTTTGTAATATCATCAATCTCGCAACTCTTAAATGCGGGAGAAAAAATATGATTTTCTGCATTTGGCATTTCTTCATGGCACAAGCGTGCTTCATATAGTCCAGAAGCCGTGGCACCATTGAGGTATTTTGCGATTAGCGGATATAAGGCATAGCAACTGAAACATTTTTGTGCCAACAGAATTTTACACCCTGTTTCATCAGCTACCTTACGAAGAATTTTAAGATTTTCTTCGATGGAATCAGCATTTATTATGAAATATGGAGTCTCCAAATTATCTATTGGTTTCTAATCCTCAATCAATACAGGGTTTTCATCTACCTTCCAAGGCAGTCCCCATTTGTTGAGCGCATCCATGTATGGGTCAGGATCAAATTCTTCAACATTGTAAACACCAGCTTTCTTCCACTGTCCAGACAAGACCAAAGAAGTACCAATCATAGCTGGTACGCCAGTAGTGTAGGATATGGCTTGCGAACCTACCTCCTTGTAACACTCTTGATGGTCGCACACATTATATATATATATATGGCGTTCCTTGCCATCTTTTATTCCAGTATAGATGCAGCCGATATTTGTTTTTCCAATAGTGCGAGGACCGAGCGAAGCAGGGTCGGGCAGTAGTGCACGAAGGAATTGGATAGGAACTATCTCATGACCTTCGTAGATTACAGGTTCTGCGCCCAACATGCCTACATTCTGAAGACAGTTCATGTGGGTAAGATAGCTTTGTCCGAAAGTCATAAAGAAACGAATACGTTTTACTCTAGGAATATTAATTGCAAGGGACTCAATTTCCTCATGGTGGAGCAGATACATATCTTTCACACCGACACCCTCAAAATTGTAAGTTTTATGGATTTCCATTGGTTTTGTCTCAACCCATTTGCCGTTTTCCCAATATGATCCGTTGGCACTTACTTCGCGCAAGTTTATTTCTGGATTGAAGTTTGTAGCAAAAGGATATCCATGATCACCACCATTGCAGTCGAGGATATCAATTGTATGTATCTCATCAAAATAATGTTTTAGCGCGTATGCAGAAAACACACTTGTCACTCCAGGGTCGAAGCCTGTTCCTAAAAGTGCCGTTATGCCAGCCTCCTTGAATTTATCGCGATAAGCCCATTGCCATGAATAATCAAAATACGCTGTAAATCCTTTTTCTTTGCATCGCTTTTCATAGATAGCTCGCCATTCGGGATTATTTGTATCTTCGCATTCATAGTTTGCTGTATCCACATAATCAGTTTTTGTTTTCAGACATGCGTCCATAATGGTTAAATCCTGATAAGGAAGTGCCAGATTAAGCACTATATCTGGTTTAACTTCATTGATGAGTCTGACCAGTTCATCAACATTATCAGCATCTACCTTAGCTGTTGTTATCACAGCCTTTGTCTTACCCTGAAGTTTTTGCTTTACAGCCTCACATTTGCTGACTGTACGGCTTGCAATACAGATTTCATTGAATACTTCTGCATTTTGTGCACATTTCTGTATGGCAACACCAGCTACGCCACCACAACCAATGATTAATACTTTTCCCATTTCAATATTCTATAATGATAATAATAATTCTCTTACAATTTTGCAGGCAGTGGCTGTTGATGCACCTGATGCATCAAGTGTTGGTGCAAGTTCAACAACATCACAGCCTACTACATTTAGATTCTTGCAAACGGTCACAATCGCATCTCTAAGTTCATTAAAACTCACTCCACCAGCCTCAGGAGTACCTGTTCCTGGCAAGACGGATGCGTCCAACACATCAAGGTCGATGGTAAAATATACGGGTACGTCTTTGCCAATACCATCTGTAACATATTCAATATCGCTTAATACAAACGGATGTATGAAAGTATGCCCTTGACGTGCAAAAGTCCATTCTTCACGGTCGCCTGAACGGATTCCAAACTGATGAATTTTATCATCACCAACAAGGTCATGACATCTGCGCATTACACAGGCATGCGACAAGTGTACTCCAAGATATTCGTCACGCAAATCAGCATGTGCATCGAAATGAATAATCTGCACATCAGGATAACGCCTATATATCTCTCGGAACGCCCCTAAAGTTACCAAATGCTCACCGCCAATCATAAATGGTAATTTCCCGTCTTCAATAATCTTGGCAACGTGTTTGGAAATATCATCCAGTGCCATTTCGGTTGAACCCATAGGCAACTCCAAATCCCCAGAATCAAATACTCTTATGTCTTCAAGCGCTCTGTCTAAATACGGAGAATACGTCTCCAGTCCATAAGACTCATGCCTGATGGCAGCACTTCCAAATCTTGCCCCTGGCCGATAGCTTGTTGTTGAATCAAAAGGAGTACCAAACATAATTATTTGTGCTTCCTCATATTTAGCGTCACAACCTATAAATGTTTCAATATTTGCCCTCATTAAATTGGAATTTGTGCATTAGCATTCTTCTACCTTAGTTAATATCTTTTCAACGTATGCAGGCAAAGCAAAGCAGCCCCGATGAAGATTGGTAGTATAATATTTTGTATTTATATTAAGAGCATTCCATCGTTTTGCATTAATGTCGTTTACTGGGTGATACTTTTTTGATGCAAAACCGAAAAGCCAATATCCTGAAGGATAAGAAGGTATATGGGCTTGATAGACACGGCTTATTGAAAAGCTGTCAAGAATACGTTTGTGAGCCTTTTGCGTTTCAATCTGATCTTCCTTATAGAATGGTGACTGATGCTGGTTGACCATTATTCCATCATCGGTAAGTGCTTTATAGCACGACCCGTAAAATTCACGTGACAGAAGACTTTCACCTGGTCCATAGAATCCTGCAGAGTCAACTATAATTACATCATATTTCCCGACAATATGCCTGATGAAGCGTAATGCATTTTGTGTGTGAATAGTAACTTTTGGATTATCCAATTCAGATGCCGAAAATGGCAGATATTTTTTAGCAGCCTCAACAACGCCAACATTGACCTCCACCATGTCGATGCTTTCCACATTAGGATATTTCAATAGTTCGCGCACTACGCCTCCGTCTCCAGAACCAAAGACAAGAATCTTCTTAGGATTTGGATGCACAGCCATTGGTATGTGGGTCATCATTTCATGATAGATAAATTCATCTTTTTCTGTCATAATGATATACCCGTCAACAGCCAGCACACGACCAAACTCGGGAGATTCAAAAATATCAATACGATTGTAATCGTTATCTTCAGAATAAATCTGTTTATCAACCTTTATTGATAATTTCACATTTTCTGTATGTAGTTCGGTAAACCAGAATTCCATTTTTATTTAATATACACTTGCTTCTTTTATCACATTCAGTCGCTCAATCTTTGGATCTTCTGGCCCAGTCATTGAACAGCCTTTTTCTTTTGCGTATGTAATATAATCGATTATTTCTTGAGTAATACGTTCACCTGGGGCAAGAATTGGAATACCTGGAGGATAACTCATAACGAATTCCGTACAGATGCGCCCGTTTGTTTCTGCAATAGGAATCATTTCCTCTTTTGGTGCGTAAAATGCTTCCTGTGGAGTCATCACTACAGAAGGATTGATGTATTCATGGTCAAACAGACCTGTTCGTGAACGCTTGTATCTACGGCGAATATCATAAAGGGCACTTACCAGACGTTCTATTTCGCGCATTCTGTCACCAATGGAAATATAAGCCAAAGTATTACCGATATCACCCAATTCCATCTGAATATCATATTCATCACGCAGCAAATCATAGACCTCAATACCAGCAAGTCCAATATCAAGCGTGAATATCGTAAGTTTTGTTTTGTCAAAATCAAAAATTGAATCGCCATTGATAAGTTCTGAGCCGTACGCGTAGTAATCGCCAATCTTATTGATTTCATTGCGTGCATATTCAGCCATTTCCACAACTTCAGCAAATGCAGCTTTGCCTTTCAGTGCCAGATTGCTCCGCGAAACATCAAGCGAAGCCAGCAGCAAGTATGATGCACTTGTGGTCTGTGTAAGATTGATTACCTGACGCACATAGCCTGCACCTACCGACTTGTTGGTGAGCAAGATACTGCTCTGTGTCAGACTTCCGCCTGATTTGTGCATTGAAACACACGACATGTCGGCACCAGCTTTCATTGCAGAAATAGGCATGTCATCTCCAAAATAGAAATGGGTGCCATGTGCTTCATCCACAAGTACAAGCATGTTGTGAGCATGAGCCAACTCCACTATCTTTTTCAGGTTCGAGCATATCCCGTAGTAGGTTGGATTATTCACTAGTATTGCTACTGCGTCTGGATTTTCTTCAATGGCTTTTTCTATCTGCGAAATTTTCATTCCCAAAGCGATACCCCATCTGTTGTCAACGTCAGGATTAACGTATATAGGTGTTGCACCATTGATAACCATAGCATTTATCACACTTCGGTGAACATTTCGTGGTAGTATTATTTTCTCTCCTTTTTTCGAAGCAGTCATAACCATTGTTTGTACTGCCGATGTCGTGCCGCCAACCATCAGAAAGGCATGATCTGCCCCAAAGGCTTCGGCGGCAAGTTCCTCTGCTTCTCTTATCACAGAAATAGGATGGCAGAGATTGTCGAGAGGTTTCATGGAATTAACATCAAGTTCAACACATTGTTTTCCTAACAATTTTACGAGTTCTGGATTGCCTCGTCCTCTCTTATGCCCTGGCACATCAAAAGGAACCACTCTGTTCCTTCTGAATTCCACAAGGGCTTCATATATTGGTGCGTATGCTTGATTTTCCATAATTTTTTATAAATGGTTGTAGGTTTTTGGTTTTAGGTTTTCGGTTAATAACCAATAACCCACAACCATTTTATAAGTTTAGTCGTTGAACTTTGCTTTAATAAATTCGCGGTTGAGGCGGGCAATATTAGCAATGCTTTCGTTCTTTGGACAAACAGCCTCACAGGCACGTGTGTTTGTACAGTTTCCGAAACCAAGTTCTTCCATTTTTGCCACCATTGCTTTAGCTCTGCGAGCTGCTTCTGGGCGTCCCTGTGGAAGCAATGCAAGTTGGCTGACCTTAGATGCTACAAAGAGCATGGCAGAACCATTCTTACAAGCTGCTACACATGCACCGCAACCTATACATGAAGCACAATCCATAGCCTCATCGGCCTTGTCCTTAGGAATAAGTATTGCATTTGCATCTTGAGCCTGACCTGTGCGTACAGTTGTATAGCCACCAGCCTGAATAATCTTGTCGAATGCACCACGGTCAACCATACAGTCTTTTATTACAGGGAATCCTGCTGAACGCCATGGTTCCACTGTGATAATGTCGCCATCATCGAAATGACGCATATAAAGTTGGCACGTTGTAGCTCCACGTTCAGTTTTTCCGTGAGGTGTTCCGTTGATATACAAAGAGCACATTCCGCAAATACCTTCGCGGCAGTCGTGGTCGAATACGAATGGTTCTTTGCCTTCGTTGATCAATTCTTCGTTGAGGATGTCGAGCATCTCAAGGAACGATGTGTCGTCTGGAATGTTCTTCATTTCATGAGTATCGAAGTGTCCCTTTTCCTTAGGACCATTCTGCTTCCAGTACTTCAGTGTAAATGATATATTCTTTGCCATTGTGTTATATGGTTTTGAGGTTTTGAGGTTTTAAGGTTTTGAGGTTATATTAGTCGAATTCGTTCTTGTATAAATCAATGATTTGAGCATTTTGTTTACTTCTTCGTTGAGTATATCTAATTCTTCGAAAGATTCTTTAGATAAGTATCCTATATTTTTTGAAACTTCAATTTGAGAATCTAATTCATTCGACGAGGCCAATGCATGATGAAGGAAGAGCAACAAGTCGTTGTTGGATGTTCGCCCATAGCCTTCTGCGATGTTTGAAGTGATAGAAACGACCGCTCTTCGCATTTGTCCAACTAATCCATAAACTTCTGAAGTAGGGTATGTGGCCGTTTCTTTGTAAATCTTTGTTACAAGAAGCATAGCCTTTTCCCATACCTTTAGATTTTTATGTGGACCCATCATGGCGAATTGACCTTATAACCTTACAACCTTATAACCTTACAACCTTAATTTAGTTTTTGTAGTTACGTGTTTGTACTTTTATAGCTTCGTATTCGAGTGGCTCCTTGATGAGTTCAGGTTCTTTTTCATCATCGCCCTGATACTCCCAACAGCCTACGTAGAAGAAATTCTCATCGTCACGCTTTGCTTCGCCCTCTTCTGTCTGGTATTCTTCACGGAAGTGGCCACCACAACTTTCGTTACGTGAGAGTGCATCGTGAGCTACGAGTTCACCCATGAGGAGGAAATCACGAAGGTGAATAGCCTTGTCAAGTTCAATGTTGAGACCTTCCTTATCACCAGGGATAAAGAGGTTGGTCCAGAATTCCTTGCGGAGTTGCTTGATAAGCTTGATGCCTTCTTTCAGTCCTTCTGCAGTACGTCCCATTCCGACGTGTTCCCACATAATATGACCGAGTTCCTTGTGGATAGAGTCAACGCTGCGTTTACCCTTTATACTCATCAGCTTGTCGATTCCAGCTTGTACGCTCTTTTCAGCTTCTTCAAATTCAGGCATGTCTGTTGATAGACGAGCCCAGATGGCCTGATCTGCCAGGTAGTTCTGAATAGTATAAGGTAGTACAAAATATCCGTCAGCCAAACCTTGCATGAGAGCAGATGCTCCAAGGCGGTTGGCACCGTGGTCAGAGAAATTACATTCACCAATTGCAAACAATCCAGGGATGGAAGTCTGTAATTCATAGTCAACCCAGATACCACCCATTGTGTAGTGAACAGCAGGGAATATCATCATAGGAGTTTCGTATGGATTTTCATCAGTTATTTCTTGATACATGTCGAACAGGTTTCCATAGCGCTGTTCAACAACATCCTTGCCTAATCTCTCGATTGATTCTGAGAAATCAAGGAATACAGCAAGTCCTGTGTTGTTCACGCCAAATCCCTTGTCGCAACGCTCTTTAGCTGCACGTGAAGCCACGTCGCGTGGAACTAAGTTTCCGAATGCAGGATAGCGACGCTCCAGATAGTAATCACGGTCTTCTTCAGGAATATCCTGACCTTTTATCTCACCGCGTTGCAAGCGTTTTGCGTCCTCAAGTTTCTTAGGAACCCAGATACGACCGTCGTTGCGCAGAGACTCTGACATAAGTGTCAGCTTTGACTGCTTGTCACCATGAACAGGAATACATGTTGGGTGAATCTGCACGTATGAAGGGTTTGCAAAATAAGCACCCTTACGATAGCATTGAACTGCTGCTGTACAGTTGCATCCCATTGCATTTGTTGAAAGGAAGTAAGTGTTTCCGTAACCACCAGTAGCAATGACAACTGCATTTGCAGAGAAACGTTCCAGTTTACCAGTCACGAGATTCTTTGCTATGATACCACGAGCACGGCCATCGACGATGACAACATCTTCCATTTCATAGCGTGTGTATAATTTCACCTTTCCAGCCTTTACCTGGCAAGAAAGAGAAGAGTAAGCACCGAGCAGAAGCTGCTGACCAGTCTGACCCTTTGCATAGAATGTGCGGCTAACCTGAGCACCACCGAAAGAACGGTTTGCCAGCATACCACCATACTCACGTGCGAAAGGTACACCCTGAGCCACGCATTGGTCGATGATGTTGTTACTAACTTCAGCCAGACGATAGACATTTGCTTCACGAGCACGATAGTCACCACCTTTTACTGTATCATAAAACAGACGATAAACAGAGTCTCCGTCGTTCTGATAACATTTTGCTGCATTGATACCACCCTGTGCTGCGATAGAGTGAGCACGGCGTGGTGAATCCTGAATGCAGAAATTCAATACGTTGAAACCCATTTCACCGAGTGAAGCAGCTGCACTTGCACCAGCCAAACCAGTACCTACAACGATAACATCGAGCTTCAGTTTGTTCTTAGGGTTTACAAGACGCTGATGAGCCTTAAACTCTTTCCATTTGCTCTCAACTGGACCTTCTGGAATTCTTGAATTTATCTGTTTTGCCATAATTTTGTTATTTTTTCATTTATTTACTGTATTGGGCATGTACAGAAAGAGTCGGCACAAGCAAGGCTTGGTGCCAAACCAGTCAAGAATGCCAAAACCACTACAACGAAACTGAGCATGAGAAGAGTGACGTAAGCTATGCCGATGACCTTCCAGCGGCAGAACCAAATCTTACCATTCCAACCGAATGTCTGCATTGCGCTCCAGAAGCCATGAGAAAGATGGAACCAGATAGCTGCAAGCCAGATAATGTAAAGCACTGCGAATACTGGGTTGGAGAAAGTTATGCAAATAAATGAAAAACCATCTGTTGGAGAGATAGGACCAACGTTTCCAACCAGTTCAGCAAACATCATGTTGTACCAGAAATTGTAAAGGTGCAACAAGAGACCGAGAAGAATGATAATACCAAGCACCAGCATATTCTGAGAAGCCCACTCAACCTTTCCAGGTTTGTCGGTTACAGAATAGCGCTGAGCACCACGAGCTGCTTTGTTCTGCATTGTAAGCCAGAATGCGTACACAATGTGAAGAACTGCCAAAAAGGCAAGTCCAAGTGTAGCTACCAAAGCATACCAATTCGTTCCGAGCATTTCACATACTGTGTTGTATGCCTCACCAGAGAACAGAGCAACGCAGTTCATTGCAGCATGGAACGTCAGGAAAAGGATAAGGCAAGTGCCTGTGACTGCCATAATCACTTTTCGTCCAATTGTTGAATTAATTAACCACATAAAAATTTATAAATGATTTAAAAAAATATTTAAGTAAATTACTTGTATTTATCACGCCCAAAAGCCCAGACAACCAAACGCCCAAACAATCAGGATTCATCCTACCGTGCTTCCGGGTTTTACATTCTTCGATACGGTTGTCAGCACTAAGCTCTCGTCGGCATCTACTGCCGAAAGAATCATTCCATTGCTTACCAACCCGTTCTTGAATTCCTTAGGAGCAAAATTTGCTACAAACAGTACTTGCTTGCCAACGAGTTTCTCTGGTTCGGTATAGTATTTTGCTATTCCGCTGACAATGGTTCTCTTTTCCATGCCATCGTCGATGAGGAAACGCAACAACTTGTTCATCTTTGGCACTTTCTCGCATTCCAAAACCTTACCCACACGAATGTCAACCTTTTCAAAGTCTTCAAACGAGCATACTGGTTTCAATGGTGCTGCTTTGGCATTTGCCATCTCATTAGCTTTTTTGATAGCCTCAAGTTTGTCCATCTGTGCCTGAATCACGCTGTCCTCAATCTTTTCAAACAGCAACGCTGGTTCTCCCAACTGCTTGCCCGCAGGCAGTATGTTCATCTTGCCCAACTGATTCCAACTGAAATCGTCCAGTCCAATCATACCTCTCAATGCCTTGCTCGACATTGGCAGGAACGGTTCAAAGGCTATCGAAAGATTTGCTGTCAGTTGCAAGGAAACGAAGATTACTGTTTTCACTCTTTCAGGGTCAGTCTTTATTACTTTCCATGGTTCGGAGTCAGCAATATACTTGTTTCCAATGCGTGCCAGATTCATGGCTTCCTTTTGTGCGTCACGGAATTTGAACTGGTTGAGCAGAGTTTCCATCCTTTGCTTCACGTCGCAGAACTCATCTATTGTCTGCTTGTCGTAATCCGTCAGTTCGCCGCATTCAGGAACCACCTTGTCATAATATTTCTTTGTCAGTTGCAAAGCCCTGTTCACGAAGTTACCATACACAGCCACCAGCTCATTATTGTTGCGTGCCTGATAGTCCTTCCATGTAAAGTCGTTGTCCTTTGTCTCTGGTGCATTAGCTGTCAACACATAGCGCAAAACGTCTTGCTTGTCTGGTATCTCTTCAAGATATTCGTTCAGCCACACAGCCCAGTTTTTTGACGTGCTGATTTTGTTGCCTTCCAAATTCAGGAATTCATTTGCAGGGACATTCTCTGGCAGAATGTAGTTGCCATGAGCCTGAAGCATTGAAGGGAAGACTATGCAATGGAACACGATGTTGTCCTTGCCGATGAAGCAAATCATCTTTGTATCCTCATCCTGCCACCATTGTTCCCAGTTTCCGTATTTCTCAGGTTGTGCATCGCAAACTTCCTTAGTGTTGCTGATGTAGCCTATTGGAGCATCAAACCATACATAGAGCACTTTTCCTTCTGCTCCTTCCACAGGCACAGGAATACCCCATTTCAGATCGCGTGTCACTGCACGTGGATGCAACCCGCTATCGAGCCAACTCTTACATTGACCATAGACATTCGGACGCCATTCCTTATGCTCTTCCAGAATCCATTTCTCAAGCCATTGCTGATACTGGTCGAGTGGCAAATACCAGTGCTTTGTGGATTTCTTCACAAGTGGATTGCCTGTAGCGGCATTATATGGATTTATCAGTTCCTCTGGCGAAAGGTCGCGACCACATTTCTCACACTGGTCACCGTAAGCCTCCTGATTGCCACAGTGAGGGCAAGTGCCGCGAATGTTTCGGTCGGTCAGGAATTCACCTTCTTTTTCATCATAATACTGTTCGCTTTCCATCTGCACAAACTTCCCGTCATCGTAAAGCTTACGGAAAAAGTCGGAGGCAAACTGATGGTGGATTTTTGAAGTTGTGCGTGAATACACGTCAAACGAAATACCAAAATCTTCAAAACTCTTTTTTATAATGGAATGATAGCGGTCAACCACGTCCTGTGGGGTACAACCTTCCTTGCGTGCCCTGATAGTCACAGGAACTCCATGTTCATCGCTTCCGCCTACAAACAGCACGTTCTCACCCTTCAACCTCAGATACCTGCAATAAATGTCGGCAGGAATATAGACACCAGCCATGTGTCCAATATGCACAGGTCCGTTAGCGTATGGTAGGGCAGACGTAATCAGTGTTCTTTTAAATGTTTTTTTCATTGCTTTTGTTAATTAGCGTGCAAAGATAATAAAAAAGGTTAGAGGTTAGGGGGTAGGGGGTAGGGTTTTATGATTTTTTAATAAATAAACTGAGTTGTGGATTGAGAATCGCGAATTGTGAATCAAAAAACAAAGTTTTTTCTACTTTTGCGCAAAAATTCCTCCAACAACCCATAACCCACAACCCATAACCCATAACCCATATCATCGTATGCCCATAACAATCATTATCTATGCCTCGGTACTCGCCGAACAGAATGTCGAGGCAACAAAAGCCACTCATCGCGAGTTGTTCTCCTCCTTAGAAGAGAATTTCGACATAAATGCCGTGATGCATCAGGACTTTTATGCCCAACCAGTTTCTCCCAACAATCTCACCGTTGTTTTGGTGGCTACTGGAGGCACGGAGGGAATGATAGTAAGAGAATACGACAAGTTGCCGCATCCTCTCATTCTCCTTACCGACGGCAAGGCAAACTCGCTGGCAGCCACACTCGAACTTGCCACATGGATACGCAACAAAGGCGACAACTGCACCATCCTCCACGGCTCCATGGAAAAGATAATTGGTCATTTGGTGGCCTCTCCCAACCCTCTCCAAAGGAAAGGGCTTAAAGTCTCTCCCTTTGGGGGAGATATAGAGGAGGCTCATACATCTCCTCAACCATCAACCATCAACCATCAACCATCTAATCGTATTGGCGTATTGGGACAGCCTTCCGACTGGCTGGTAGCAAGTGATGTTGACTACGACTTGGTGAGGAAGAAATGGGGTGTAGAGTATGTTGACATCCCCCTGTCAAAAGTAGAGGAATATTATGCCCAGACAACCGACTCTGATGCCTCAGTCTTGGCAGCCAATTTTGTGGCTAAGGCAAAAGCAATCGTAGAACCAGACAACAAGGAAATCATAAAGGCTGTCCGACTTTATCTCGCCATAAAACGAATTGCTGATGAATACCATCTCAATGCTCTTACCATTCAGTGTTTCAGTCTGATAACAAGCTTGCACACAACAGGTTGTCTTGCTTTAGCACTCCTCAACGATGAGGGTATCGTGGCTGGATGCGAAGGCGATTTGCAGACCATTTTCACTATGCTCTATGCAAAGCAGGTAATGGGCAAAGATTCGTTTATGGCAAACCCAGCTTTTATCGATACCGACAAGAACGAAGTGGTTTTCGCACATTGCACAATAGGACTGAAACAAACCTCTGAATACATCATCCGTTCTCATTTTGAGAGTCAGAGTGGTGTGGCAATTCAAGGTAAACTGCCGTTGGGCAAGGTTACAATAATGAAATTTGGAGGAAAGGCTCTTGAAAAGTCCGTAGTCCTGCATGGCACAATAGTGGAAAATCAGTCGGATGAGCGAAAATGCCGTACGCAGATACGCATAGCATTAGACCCTACCACAAGCCAAACCGACTATTTCCTGAATGCAAGCCTTGGCAATCATCATGTCATACTAAAAGAAAGCTAAAAAAGCCCACATCTCTACCTTTTACTCACAATTTGCTCACACAGACTACACTCTATGGCTACTCTATAGGAGTGAGTAAATAGTGAGTAAATAGTGAGTAAAAGGGTTACATAAGATAGTAATAAGGTATAGAATAACTTTTCAATTACTAAGTGGTACACTTTTAAGTTACAATCTACAAAGGAGATAAGGCGTCTTTATGGTGGTGACCTTATGCCTAAAACCAATTGTCTAATTTTGCACTCGGATTTGGTGTACCCTATCTAAACCTAATATATAGGTTACCTATACCTTATCTATAGAACATCGATACCTTAACTATACCTTGGAGGTAGCGATAAGGTAGCGTTAAGGTTGCTTTAAGGTAGAGAACAAGGCTTGTTGACACTTGTAATACTAACGCAAGTTCTCAACTTGTATTAAAAATTCTTAAATTTTCGTTGTATGCTACTCATTTTTAATGTAATTGCGAAGTTTTTTGTAATTTTGCAGCGGCTCAGTGAGCCCATTGTTGGGTGAGGTGGGTCAAAATCTTATTGGTTTTCGGCAGATGCTCGCATGAGCAGAAGCCGATGAAAAGACGTAAAGTCGTTATCTTCTACTGTTAAATCTGGAAAATTTACATATCAAAGAAGATGATGCACTGGGCGTTGCGTGGAGATTATATTCCAACCAAATATAATCCGCTGCGTGGGCTAACTGAGTGCTAATCCTTTGATATGGGTATTCCAGAACCTAACAGTGGGATTGGCGAGAACATTGTGTCACCCACGCTCTTTTCATATACGGACTTATTGTTAAAAAAAATCTCGGCAAAAGGTGATTGTCGGAAGAGGAGCTTATTGTTTAATATAATATAAATAAATTTGATTATGAAAAAGATTAAAAAATTGATTTTGCAAAGTGTGTTGTTATTCGTTAAGCCAATGGGGTTAATTGTATGTCGGAAAATTATTTGTCATGCTGTTTGTGTATTTGCATTATTAGGTTTCTCATTAAAAGCAAACTCGATAAGTTGGAATACTAATGGATTGTATGATATTTCGTGGTATAAAACAAATACGTCTGAATATACGCTAACTACTGCTGCGCAATTAGCGGGGTTATCATATTTAGTAAATAACGGATTTACTAATTTTAGTAATAAAACAGTGTATTTAGGAAATGATATTGATGTTTCTCCCTATGAATGGTATACTATTGGTATAGATTATAATACCCGTTTTAAGGGAACATTCGACGGTAACAAACATACAATACGTGGACTATATATTTTGATTAATGAGAAGAATCCACAGGAAAATATAGGGTTATTTGGTTATATAGAAAATGCCAGTATTAAAAATGTGACAATTAATGGAGATATTGACATAATGTATGATTCATATACCAATTCAGTAGCTCACTCGGGTTTATTAGTAGGCTATGCAGTTAGGTCTAAAATAGATCATGTTTTCGCAAAAGGTAATATCATAAACCATAGGTCTGAAACGAATTGTTATTCTTATACAAATATAATTGGGGGAGTTGTAGGCTATTCAAGTGGTGGGTGTACTATACAATACTGCCGTTTCGAAGGTTTGTTAGAATTTAAAACAAAGTCTGCTATATATTCAGCATACAAGTCTTTGGGTGCAGATATTGGAGGGATAGTTGGACATTGTTCGGATTCTAATGGAATAATATATTTCTGTGAAGTATCAAACCTTAAGATAAATTTTGATGCACAATCCTCAAGTAATAGTGAAAATGAATACATATATATTGGAGGAATAGTTGGTTATTTTTCTTGTTTGAATAGTAGCATAAAGTGTTGTGCTTCTTATAATATAGAAATCGAACCTTGGTTTATGACGTATGAAACAGATCCTTTTTTATATGTGGGGGGTATTGCAGGAAGAGCATCTATAATAAACTCTATACAAAATTGTTATTCTACGTTTATGGGATCGGATTTTCATGCAATTGGAAGTGGACACAGATATCTATATGAGGATGGGATAGTTGGGTCAAAATCTTCAACTACCGAATTTGAAGCATGTTATAGTCCTTCTGATTTTAACTATACATATCGCTCTGGATATGGTGGCAAAGGATATGCAGGAAGCCAAGCATACTCTTCTAATCAAATGAAATCTGATTCGTTTCTTACAGAACTCAATTTATGGGGACAAATAAACGATAACAAAGAGTATTGGGGTAGAGATAATGAGTATCCATATCTTAAAGAACTGCATGAGGAGAGTACCAATGATATAAAAAGCATTGTTAATGATAAGCCACAAAGTAAGTCAATTATGTATAACCTATATGGACTACCTGTAAAAAATGAATATAAAGGAGTCGTAATAAAAGACGGCAAAAAGATCTTGGTTAATTAGGGATTGTCGCAAATTAAGCGAAATAAACCTAACGATTTGATTGCCATTGTCATAAAGTTTTTGTATCTTTGCATAGAATAATGAAAAATCCCCCAAACTGCTTTGCAAGGCTTGTTTTGGGGGAAACGAAAAA
>JAZLKO010000082.1:0-5575 GCA_045597685.1 Prevotella sp. | reverse complement strand
ATGACGTGCAGGCAGCTGATTGAATACGGGCTTGACAAATTGGGCAAATCATTATCAGGTGTAACGTATTTTTTGGTTTAAGACCAGGTAATTTTGAGGAGTATTGATGTAATTATATTTGATTATGTTTGTTTGAATTTTTGTTTTCATTTTTTGGCTCGCTTGTCTGTGAAGATAGGCGGGCTTTTTATTCAAATCAGTTAAAATCTGTGAAATTATTACATAAATGACATAAATTACATGGTTAAACACAATTTTTAAATTTCATAATAACATATTTATTCACATTGAAAACGCAGGCTATTATAAGAGTTTATATCATTTTAGAATTTATAGAACACACCTTAATTTAATTTTCAATCAGTTCGTAATTAGTGCTTCGTCCGCCTTTCTCTGCACGGCGGAGGATGCCTTTTTTTATAAGGTCTTCGATGTCGCGCAGTGCGGTGTCCTGCGAGCAATGGTTGATTTTTGCCCATTTACTGGTATTCAGTTTACCGTCAAATCCATCCCAAAGCATATTTATCACCTTGCGTTGGCGGTCGCTGATTGCCACATCTTCCATATTCCGCCAGAAAACGGCTTTATTCATTGTTCGCTGCGTAGTTACTATCGCTTGCTTCAGTGCTTCACGCAGTGTTTCCAAGAACCATATCAGCCATTCTGTCACATCCATATCGCTTTTCTGTGCCTGCTCCAAAGCATCATAGTAGCCTTTTCTATCACGCATGATTTCAGCAGACATGCTGTAGAATCTTCGTTCACTTTGATCGGCGCGAGCCAGCATCATCTCTGTGATAGTACGCGTGATGCGTCCGTTACCGTCGTCAAACGGGTGTATCGTCACAAACCACAGGTGTGCTAATGCTGCGCGAAGCAGCGGGTCGGTGTCGTCGTATGTGTCTGTCCACTGCAAGAATCGCGCCATCATTTCCGGAACAAGTCCGCTTTCAGGGGCTTCGTAGTGTACCTTCTGCTTTCCCATCGGACCAGAGACCACCTGCATCGGTTCGTTGCCTGTGCGCCATTTT
Source organism: Prevotella sp. (assembly GCA_045597685.1). Taxonomy (GTDB): domain Bacteria; phylum Bacteroidota; class Bacteroidia; order Bacteroidales; family Bacteroidaceae; genus Prevotella. The sequence continues at coordinate 4,544 of JAZLKO010000082.1, read as the reverse complement.
GCCACATCTATCTTGTATCCATCGCTGTAACCAGTAGGAAATAAGGCGGCATGCCAGCCGAACAGCCGCTCGCCGCTTAGTGGTTTTGCATAATGCTGAGTAGCTTCCATCATTACGTTCACCACACCTTCGGTATAGTGGTCAGGTAGGTGGCCTTTATCTAACGTCACTCCCAAATGGCGTGCCACTGAACTGCGAACGCTATCCCGATTCAACTCAACACCTTCAATGTGTGATGAACCGACAATCTCTTCGGTCAATGCATCAAGATGACGCTGCACACCCTCAAAACCTAAAACGGCCATGCGCCCTAACAACTGACCTTGCAGACCATGCACCTCGCCCAATATGTTCAACAGACGTTCTGCATCCCACTGGAACCGAGGCCAGTCATTATGTTGCCAAAGATAAATTGCCTTCATATAACAATAATTGTTAATTTAATTTTATCTGTTTGTATAATGCGGTGAAATACTATTGTATTCTCCGCAAATATACGGCGAATAAGTCTCTTTTTCTCCGCAATAATCCTAATTTCCTAATTTCTTAGTTGAGATATTTAGCGAATCCTGCATTTCCTTTGTTTATGTATATGCACATGCTCTTAATATTTGTATGTTTTCCGTTGTCGATGTTTTGGAACACAGCAACTTTCGACCGCAAAGATAAGAAAAAACTACATTAGCGAATTAAAAATTAACAATTAATAATTAATAATTAGACTTATTTAGTAATTGACAACTGACGATAACGATAACGATGACGATAACCATATTTGTGAATTATCAATTGTTAATTCAGCGTTATTTTCGCAAAAGCCTATTGCGAAATCTATTCTTCTTTCATTACTTTTGCACTTGGATTTGGTGTACCCTATCAAAACCTGATAGCTACCTAATCTATACCTTAAAGAAAGGTTATCGCTACCTTAACTATACCTTGCACGTTGCTTTATCCTTGCTTTATCCTTGCTTTAAGGTAGCGAACAGGGGGGGGCTGGTTTTTGTCGAAAAATCATTTGCATACCAGCAAAAAGAGAGCCATGCTAACGCACAGCTCTCTCCATAAAAAACATTCATTATGTAACCTACACACTTAAAGAATGTAGTTCCATGTCATTAGGTGTATTTCACCCATTACCAACCAAAGTCTTCTTTGCCGAGGTTGTTATCTGAATTGTCCGAATCTGTTGCACCAAAATCCAATGTTCCTGTTAAACTATTAGGATTACTTCCACAAAGCATGTGATGAACTCCTACGTTGTGCAACTTTGCTGTTGGCTGAATATATTTCTTTTTCATAATTTTAATCTCCTATTATTTTTCATTTAACAATAACTTTCACACCATTAATGATGTTGATACCCTTCTGCGGAGCAGCGAGCTTGCGACCATTGAGGTCATAGATGCCTTCTACAGACTTCTTAGTTGGATTGAGGATTTCGTTGATTCCAGTAACAGCACCATCTAATCCAATGCAATCCTTAGCACCAGCTGATGTTGCCAAAGTCATGTAGCAACGGTTAGCCTTGAGAGAGATTGCTGAAGTTGCCTTGTAGAAACCAACTACACCGCTATTATTCTGGAGAACGTAGTTTGTATAGCCTGTCTCTGCTGTGATGCCTGTTTTTGCAGCATAAACACCTACAAGAGCACCAGAAGTGCAAGTTTCTCCTGTTTCAGTTGCTATACCTCCAAGTGTTTCATCTACTTCTGTAGCACTATAAACTACAACTGGTGTACCAGCAGGGATAGTAGTAGTAACTTCTGTGAATTCCACTTCGCTACCGCTTGCAGCAGCAGTATAAGCCTTCACGCCTTCAGGAATAGCTGCATCAAATGGAGCGCAGAATGTTCCCCACTTGGCATCTGTGATTGCCATGTCGGCAGATGCAAGTTTTGTGCAATAGTTGGAGTAAACGGATGTTTTACCGATATAATTGACAGTGATGCTATTAACTTGAGCATATTTGTCAGTACTTGTAACTTTAAAATATGCTTTGTTGTCGCTAAATGTATATGTTCCATTACTGCCTGTCACCTCTATCCAAGAATCGTTAGCAGAGCCTTCATACACTTTGACTGAATTTGTTTTGATAGATACAACGACAGATGTAATCTTCGTACCTAATGCGTATTTATTATACAAACTTCCAGAAGACGCTTTCATTTGTATAGATGAGGAGGTCTGGTACACATCTTTAATAGTTAATGTGATTCCATTAATTTCCTTATCACCGTCATTTGCACTATAAGAATTTGTTGAAAAATTGGTAGGTAATAATGAGTATGTCTTTGGTTCATCTACCTCTGTTTCTTTTGCGAACGCAGCATAATAAGTAGCACTTGCTGTAGGTACAGTACCATCTGCCAAGAATGTAGGTTTTGTGTCAGTTGGAGTGCTGATTTCATTTGCCACCCATCCTACGAATGCATATCCTGCTGGTGGTGTTGGTGCTACTGGAAGAGTCAATGTCTCACCTTCTGTTACGTTCGATATTTCTTCATATTGTTCACCATTAACCATCCAAGTGATATTGTACACTGCTTTCGCAACAAACGTTGCACTTATAGTAACATTACTTGCGGGCATTGTGAATTCGTTGTCAGTAACCGTAATAGGATTAGATGAAGCATCTGTAACCGTCAAAGTATTTAATTTATAACCTTCAGCAGGAGCTACTGTGAGTTTTACAACTTGACCTGCTTGTGCTTTATTATTTTCTGCATCAACTGTTACGGAACCATTTTCGTCAGAATTTATTGTAATGTTATACTCTGTTGTTGCAACCTTCTCAAAATCCGTTGTTGCTAACGGAGCTATTTCTTTAGTGTTGTTAAATTGAATGTAAACACCTTTTACATTATACTTTATTCCTTCTGTAAGATTTGGCAGAGTGATAAATGTATTGTAAGGTTTTATTTCATTTGTACCATCAGTAAAGTTTTCTCCGTCATAAGTGAGCTCACCGAGGTTGATGTATGCGCCAGTATTTACACCACTAAGTTCTGAGATAGTTGCATTTACTGCAGTAACAGTTCCATCTTTTGTTACAGTTAATCCTTCTGTTGTAGATGTCAAGTTTGTGATTTCTGCTGAACCGTTATATTTTGTAAGAGCACACTTAACTGTTCCACTCAAAATATCTCCAGCAACAAATCCATGACCAGATTTATAAACAATCAAGCCCTTTCCAGCATTGTCGGTAATATACGCATTGGATTCCTTAACTCCTGAAACAACCCAATTGTTGAACGTAATCCAATATTCTCCTTTTGTTGCAGATGCGCTAAAAATTGCATCCATTGTTGTTAGAGGAACAATTTTGGTATAAGTTTTAGTTGCTACACTACTAGCGTCATCACCATAATATGCAATAGCCTTAATGGTTGTTGTTTCGCTAATGTTTATTGCTTCAGTATATTGAGTTGAAGCATTAGTTGGGGTTGTACCATCAAGTGTATAATAAATAGCAGCATCATTTGTTGCGCAAGTAATAGTTACGGATATCTTCTCAGACGTGAATTCAGTTTTTTCTGGAGTGAATGTTGGTGTTGCAACAGCTGGTAATTCTGCTACGGAATATACTATTTCAATTTTGGCAACTTGAACATTTGCTGATTTTGTTGAAAAATTCCAGAAAGATTTTGTAGGGTCATCATTTTCAAGTACGCATGTACCACCTTTTGAGACACTACCTGAAACATTGGAATCCCTTGTTGATAATTTAGAAGAGCTGAAAGATATTCCTGCCTTACCACTTGTCCCAGTGCCATTTGTATAAGTTACAGTAACTTTACTAGGGTAATACCCCGAAGGACAATTGCCACTATATATAAAACCATTGTCGTTTAAAAACATCGCATAGCCATAAGCATGATCTTTATCTTCAGCTTTAGACTTGGTGTTGATGCCAGCATAACTTATAGTCAAATCATTTTCTGAGGATACTGTTTTGTAAAAATTACCAGACGTTCCTGTCGTGGCAGTAAAACCATCTGGTATATCAGAGTAACTGACTGTTACGGTAATGTCTTCTCCCCACGCGAGGTTTGTGCTCAGAAGAGCGAGAATAAGCAAGGTTAGGCACCTTGCGCAAAATGATTTAAGAAAAATTTGTTTCATAATAAATTTGTTTTTTGGATTAATAAATATTTAATTAAAAAAAGGTATTATTGCGGTGGGGGTATAAAACGCAAAAAGCCCGACGCAGACAGCGACAGGCTTTTTAATTGTATTTTGGTCAGAATATGATTCGAGAGAATTACCCCCCCCCCTCATGTTTACAACATGGCATAAGCCATCATTGGTATGACTTAAGCGGGTGTGCAAATTCTCTAAAAACAACATTGACTTCTGTATGAAAAATTCCAATATTTCTTATCGAGCGCAAAGATATAAAAAAACTAAAGTTTCGCACACCTCTTTTGCAGAATGTTAAGCCGTCAGATGTTTGCGTAACACTCTGATTTTCCTTATGTTGCAAGAGAATATTAACAATTCTTAATGACAATTCATAAATAATGCTAACTTACTGAAAATAA
>JAZLKO010000081.1:0-17520 GCA_045597685.1 Prevotella sp. | reverse complement strand
GCGAAGCATAATCCCTACAGACGGCTACAAGGCTTTCCTCGAAGGCAAGTCAAAAGATGTTGATGTGATGATTGGTATCGTGGCCGACGAGATGCGCTATTGGGCACATCTTCAGTTCGACCCTTCAGACGAGGAAAGTCCTCTCGGCTTCTACTACGAATGGGCAAAGTCAAAGGTGGATGGCTACAAGGAAATCGGTGGTCCGGAAACTGCCCGCCGCATAGACGAGAGTATGCAATATATTGACTCTGACTCTGACACTGACTCTGAATGGGACAAGAAGCATCCAGGCATCTGGAAATACACTCAGATAATGAACGACTACAGTTTCCGTCTGGGCAGCATCACCGTAGCAGAGAACCACTCAGAAGCAGGAGGCAAGGGAAAAACCTATATGTATATTTTCGGCAAGGGATATGAAAAAGGTTCCCATCCTGGAGAGGACTACATGAAAGCCTGTCACGCTTGCGAGCTGACCTACGCATTCAACAATCTCGCATACGAGGACGGTGCTCCGTTCGACCCTGTCCTTACAAAGCGATTCAGCAATATTCTCGTCAATTTCGCACGTACTGGTGACCCAAGCATAGAAGGACTTGACATCCCTGAGTATGACAAGACCAATCGCAGTACTCTCATCATCGGACGCGACTCGAAAATATACGTGGAAGAGAATCCTATGCAGAAGGTGACAGAACTCCTGCTGCCGACGTTCTATGATTATTTTCTGAAAAGATAATTGGTCGTTTGGTCGTTTAGTCGTTTAGGCTCCCAATTTCCCAATCTCCTAAATTTTACTTGATGGTTTTAAAAGCTATCACAAAAACCTCATCCTTTATGAAAGCCCTTGAGGCTAATAACCCCAAGGGCATAAGGGTGAGGTCACGTATTGCAGTCATCTGTGCACTGACATTCATTGTCATTGATGTCATCTTTGTGGCATATAACTACGATTACTTGCCAGATGTCATCCCAGCCTTTAAAGATACGAATGGCATATTTATAAAGGAGATGGAGAAATGGTCCTTCATTGGCTATGATATGCAACGCCTCGTTGTTCTTATCTCCGCATTCATTGTGGGATGGGCAATAAAGCCTTGTTTCAAGACTTCTATCATCTATAAACGAGTGCGTTGTCTCATCCTCGACATAACCAACCTCACTATTATGTCAGCCATTGCAATGACCATGTTAGAAGTGGCAATTGCCAAGGGAGAATCACAGGAAATGTCCTACTTCTCCCAGTGGATTGCATTCCTCTTTTGGGTTGTAGTGATGTCAGGAGAACTTGCCTACGACCTCAGAAAGATACGCACAAAATAGAGAAAACAATAGGGCGAACAGGAAACTTCAGCCTAAGAGGTAATACGGAAACAACTCAGCTACCTTATCACTACCTTAACGCTACCTGTATCATGGGTCGCAGGTGGGTCGCAGGGACAGGTTCTGTGATCCCCTTTTGTAATTTAGGAATTAATCCGCAAAACCGTAATCTATGAAATTATGCGGCGCATGTTCATTTTTCCGTGTGAAGCCTTGTTTAGACAAAATGCCAAGATAAACCCCTTGAAGAGTATGGGTGCTTGTTAGCACCTGATGTTATGTGCGCAATAACTTCCTGATGAGCATCCTTCGACTCCGCTCAGGAACCGAGCTCCTCGATAAGTCATCGCGCCCACATCATCACCTTCTTACTGAAGGCTGTCATACTCTCCAAGGCGATAAATAGAAATAAACAATCTGCTACACCATATGCACATTGGTACAAACACAATGTTTATGTTTTGGGAAAAGGTTTAACTCAGTTTACATTCTTCAAAAATTTCAAATTTCGCTCCTGAGAATGGCCAAGGTGGTTAACTGAGTAGTCGCCTACAATGTTGTAAATTATTAAAAAATCATAAATCCCTAACCCCTAACCTCTAACCTCTAACCTTTTTTCCTATCTTTGCGCGCAAAACCGCAAAAAATAATGAAACAATACAATTTATTGAACAATGTTTTCGGATGGGTGGCTTTTGCCATTGCAGCATTCGTGTATTGCTCGACTATCGAGCCGACAGCCAGTTTCTGGGACTGTCCTGAGTTTATCACTACTGGTTATAAGATGGAGGTTGGTCACCCACCTGGTGCTCCTTTCTTCATGCTAACGGCAAATCTTTTCAGTCAGTTTGTAAGCGACCCTACAAAGGTTGCCATGATGGTGAACATGATGAGTGCCTTGCTGAGTGCGGCTTGTATAATGTTCCTGTTCTGGACAATCACGCATCTCACACGCAGGCTGATTGTGAGCGATGATGGTGATTATTCTGCCGGAAAGATGATTACCATTTTGGGGGCTGGTATGACGGGTGCTCTCATCTATACCTTCAGCGATACTTTCTGGTTTTCGGCTGTCGAGGGTGAGGTGTATGCCTATTCTTCAGCATTTACGGCAGTTGTGTTCTGGCTGATACTGAAATGGGAAAATCATGCCGATGAGCCTCATAGCGACAGATATCTGGTGCTGATTGCCTACTTGACAGGTCTTTCGGTTGGAGTGCATCTGCTCAACTTGCTTTGCATCCCTGCCATTGTGCTGGTTTGGTATTATAAATGTTATCCTAATGCCAATGCTAAAGGCAGTCTGTTAGCATTATTGGTGTCGGTTGTACTGATTGCTGCCGTATTGTATGGCATTGTGCCAGGTATAGTAAAGGTAGGAGGATGGTTTGAACTGCTCTTTGTGAATGTGCTTGGCATGAGGTTCAACACAGGTCTGATAGTTTATATGATAGTTCTGGTGGCATGTGTTATCTGGGCTATTTATGAGAGCTATACGCAGAAAAACAGAAAATTAGAAAATATCTCGTTTGTTGCATCAATAGCAATGTTGGGTATTCCTTTCTATGGACATGGAGTTGGTTCGGTAATAATAGGTATTATAATTATTGCCCTGTTAGCTATGCTTGTAAGGATGAAGCCTAAGGGACAATCGCTGGTGACTTCGAGAATAAAGAATACGGCATTGCTGAGTATGCTGATGATTATGATAGGCTATTCCACGTATGCAGTGATAGTGATTCGTTCTTCAGCCAATCCTCCTATGGATCAGAATTCACCAGAGGATATTTTTACTTTGGGTGAGTATTTAGGTCGTGAGCAGTATGGCGACAGACCATTGCTCTATGGTCAGGCTTACACATCACAGGTGAAACTTGTGCCAGATGGAAATGTTTGTAGGCCAGTGATGGACGAGGGTGCTCCTGTCTATCAGCGCAAGGAAAAGGCAAGTGCTGATGAGAAAGACAAATATTTTATTGTGCGCACAAAGGACAAATATGTCTATGCACAGAATATGCTTTTCCCTCGTATGCATGATGCTGGACACACTGAGGCTTACGAAAGCTGGATGGATGGTGTGGATGGCAGTCAGGTGCCATACGACCGTTGCGGTGAGACTGTCATGGTGAAAGTGCCTTCACAGGTTGAAAATATCAGGTTCTTCCTGTCGTATCAGTGCAACTTTATGTACTGGCGCTATTTCATGTGGAACTTTGCAGGAAGGCAGAACGATATTCAAGGCAACGGCGAGTTGGAGCATGGCAACTGGATTACGGGTATTCCATTCATAGACAATAGTCGTCTGGGCGACCAGAGCAAGTTGCCTGATGACCTGAAGACGAATAAGGGGCATAACGTGTTTTATTGTTTGCCGTTGTTGCTTGGATTGTTAGGCTTGTTCTGGCAGGCTTACAGAGGCAAACGTGGCATTCAGCAGTTCTGGGTGGTGTTCTTCCTGTTCTTTATGACAGGTCTGGCAATTGTAATCTATCTGAACCAGACTCCACAGCAGCCACGTGAGCGTGACTATGCTTACGCAGGTTCGTTCTATGCATTTGCTATCTGGTGCGGATTAGGAGTTGCTGCAATAACGGAATGGATAAAGAAAGCATACAGACAAATGGCAGACAACAAGGCTTTGGCAATTGCTGTGCCTGCAATCGTAGCTGTGGCTTGTCTGCTTGTGCCTGTTCAGATGGCTTCTCAGACTTGGGACGACCATGACAGAAGCGGACGCTATTGTTGCCGTGATTTTGGACAGAACTATCTCGCAACATTGCCAGAGGGACAGAATCCGATTATCTATACCAATGGCGACAACGACACATTCCCATTATGGTATAATCAAGATACAGAAGGTTTCCGCACCGATGCAAGAGTGTGCAACTTGAGTTACCTGCAGACCGACTGGTATATTGACCAAATGAAACGTCCAGCATACGATTCACCATCGGTTCCTATCTCTTGGAAACGACTTGACTATTGTGCTGGCACGAATGAATATGTGGAAGTCAACCCTGAAGCAAAGCAGACAATTTTAGATTTTTATGCACAAGATCCAGAGGCTGCAAAAAAGAATTTTGGTGACGAGCCATTTGAACTGAAGAATATCCTGAAATACTGGGTTTGCAGCCACGATGAGAACTATCATTTCATACCTACCGACACCGTCTATATAACAATAGATAAGGAGGCTGTGCGCAAGAGTGGTATGATGATGGCAGGACAGGAGATTCCTGACAAGATGACTATCTCGCTTGCTGGAAAGCGTGCTTTGTATAAGGGCGACTTGATGATTCTGGAAATGCTGGCTAACTGCAATTGGGTGCGTCCAATCTATGTTGCTGTTACCGTGGGCAGTGAGAACTATCTCAACCTTGGCGACAATATTGTGAAGGAAGGTCTGGCAAGTCGCATCACTCCATTCACAACAAATATCAATGGTCAGCCTGTTGTGGGCATGAAGACTGTAGATGTGGAAAGGATGTACGACAACCTGATGCATAAGTATAAATTTGGCGGACTGGAAAAACCTGGACTCTATCTTGATGAGACAAATATGCGCATGTGCTGGACTCACCGTCGTCTGTACGTAGAACTGGCATCAAACCTGTTGAACGATGGACAGAACCAGAAGGCAGCCGAAGTGCTGAAGTATCTCGATAAGCATATTCCTGAATACAATGTACCAATCAGTTACCACAGCGGTTCTTTGGACGAAGCTACCGTCTATGCTGGATTAGGCATGAAAAAGGAATGTAAGCATATTGCAGAAGCTATAACAAAACTCTGTCGTCAGTATTTGACATGGTATCTGAGCCTGGGTCAGAAAGATTTTCTTGGCAGTCAGCGTGAGTGCATGATGTACTTGTATATTATGCATTCATGTGCAAATGTTGTGGAAAAGGTGGATGCTGCTTATGCAGAAAAGATAAATATGGAACTTGCACAATTCACGGATCTCTATCAGAGTCGTGGAGGTTCGATGCAGTAATGTTTATTGAGCAACCAGACAGATGGCTTAGGTGGCTGACTCCAAATGCTGTTTGGAGGATGGACAGGAATGAAAAGGCAGTTTACCTGACTTTTGATGATGGTCCTATTCCTCAAGCCACCCCATTTATTCTCGACACTTTAGAGAAGTTTGGTATTAAAGCCACATTCTTCATGGTGGGCGACAATGTCAGGAAGTATCCTGAATTGTTTGAACGTATTGTGAAGTCGGGGCATCAGATTGGCAATCATACATTCAACCATTGGAGCGGATATAAGCACGATTTGTATCACTACACAGCCAATATTGAAAAGGCGAATGAACTGATACATTCTCATCTGTTCCGTCCACCATACGGGTGGATGACGGCAGGACAGCAACTTTGGGTTGCGAAGCATGATTTCAAGATTGTAATGTGGGACTTGGTGACACGTGATTACAGTAAGCGCGTGGTTGCTGCGGATATTCTCCAAAACATTAAAAAATATTCGCGCAATGGTAGTATCATAACATTCCATGACTCCAAGCGCAGCATAGAAAAGTTGTATGCTGTATTGTCTGAATGTTTGGAGTGGTTGCAAAATCAAGGTTATGAGTTTAAGACTATCGATTGAAAATATAAAAGCCGAGGCATCAAACCTCGGCTTTTCTGCATGTGGAGTGGCAGAAGTGGCACCTGTGGAAAAAGATGCTGCTGAAGTGTTTATGAAGCAACTGAATTCTGGCGGATTTGCTGATATGGAGTATATGAAGCAGAATGTTGACAAACGGTTGAATCCTTTGCTGCTTATGCCAGAGGCAAAGACAATGATTTGTGTTGCAATCAATTACACACCATCTGTCTGTATAGCTCCAGATGAATATCAAATAGCGGCATACGCATACGGGAAAGACTATCACGATGTGGTAAAAACAAAACTCCATCAGCTTGCTGCACGACTGAACTTGCAGAATTATCGTGCGTTTTGTGACACTGCTCCTATCCTGGAACGTTATTGGGCTTGGAAGGCTGGAATAGGTGTTATCTGTCGTAATCATCAACTTTCAGTTTATGGGGTAGGGCAGCAATGCTTTTTGGGAGAAATAGTATGTGATGCGGAGGAGGAGGGCTGCTTGCCGCTTGGTCAAAACAGATTGTGCGATGCGACAGCTTGTCGTGCTTGTCAGAGTGTCTGTCCGACAAAAGCATTGATGCCCGATGGCAGTTTTGATGCACGCAAATGCCTTTCCTATCAGACAATAGAGAACAAGGGGGAGATACCACCAGAAATAGTCAGCAAACTCGGAAATTCTATTTATGGTTGCGATCGTTGTCTGAAAGTATGCCCTTATAATAAAGGTGTGGAACCAACAACTGAGAATCAGTTCAATATTTCAGAGGAACTATTGCAAATGAAAAAATCGGATTGGCAAAATCTTACCGAAGAACAATTTCGGAGGTTGTTTAAAGGTAGTGCTGTGAAACGGGCAAAATATTCAGGCCTGATGCGCAATATCAAATGCCAAGGCATTAATTGATAATTGACAATAGGAGTTAAGAAGTTAAAGGAGTTAAGGAGTTAAGACAATTGCCTTGAACGTTTGTGCGGTTATCGTCATCGTCAGAGTCAGCAGTCAGAGTCAGTATCAATTGCCTGCGCGGTAGCGGTCTTCATCCTTATCACCAAGCATACTTAAATAACTATTATAGCGGCTTTGGGCTATCAGGTGCTCATCGAGGGCTTTTAGTACTGCACAACCAGGTTCATGTGTGTGGGTGCAGTTGCTGAAACGGCAATGTTGTGAAAACTCGAATATTTCCTTAAAATAACTGGTCAGCTCTTCCTTTTCAATGTCAAAAGTGCCAAAACCTTTTATGCCAGGAGTGTCAATGATGTAAGTGTCGTTATCGTCATCGTTATCGTTATCGTTATCGTTATCGTTGATTCGTATCATTTCGCTGAAAGTTGTTGTATGCATTCCTGCATCATGTGCTTCGCTCAGTGCAGCGGTTTTCAGCGTTCTGCCTTCGATAAAATGATTCAATATACTGCTTTTCCCTACACCACTATGACCGCTGAAGACACTAACACAACCATTTAGGAGTTGTTTTATTTCAGCAATACCTTTTCCAGTGATAGCCGATACTGATATGCATTGGTAGCCGATATGCTCGTATAGTTCCATCATCATTTGCTGATAGTGCAATTCTTCGTCTGTGAGCAAATCGGTTTTGTTGAACAATATGACAACTGGTATGCGGTAAGCTTCGGCAGATGCTAAAAAGCGGTCGATGAATGTGGTGGATGTTTCAGGGTGACTGACGGTTACAACGAGAAAAGCCTTATCAACATTGGCTGCAATGATATGACTTTGTTTTGAAAGGTTGATGGATTTTCTGATGATATAGTTCCGCCTGTCGTGGATGCTGGTAATCAGTGCAGCTGTCTGTTGGCTGTTTTGAATAGGTTTGTCGATTTCCACTATGTCACCAACAGCAATTGGGTTGGTGGAGCGAATGCCTTTCAGACGGAAATTGCCTTTGATTTTACATTCAACAAGCTGGCCATCGTCGGTCTTGACAATGTACCAGCTTCCTGTATTTTTGATAACAAGTCCTCGCATGTGACTTATACAGTCATAATCTCCTTGTTCTTTGCAGCGATGATTTCGTCAATCTTCTTGATGAATTTGTCGTGTAATTTCTGGAGGTCGGTTTCAGCATCTTTTTCAAGATCTTCTGAAAGTCCTTCTTTTATCATCTTCTTCAGTTTATCATTGCCTTCGCGACGGATATTGCGAATTTGAACCTTGGCTTTTTCACCCTCACTATTGCATTGCTTTGACAATTCCTTACGGCGTTCCTCTGTTGGCTGAGGAATACCAAGACGAATCTGTTCGCCATTGTTTTCTGGAGTAATGCCCACGTTAGAGTTCATTATTGCCTTCTCAATGTTACGGATGGCATTCTTGTCCCAAGGCTTGATGGTAATGGTGCGTGCATCAGCCACCATTATGGTTGCCACTTGATTTAGAGGAACAACACTTCCGTAAGATTCAACTTTTACACCATCGAGAATGTGAACGTTTGCACGACCAGCGCGAATGCGTGACAAAGTGTCGTCAAGATACATTGATGCCATTTCCATCTTCTCTTCGCATGCGCTAAGAATTTCTTTAACTTCTGCCATATTTATAAATCTTAAATTTTCTGCGGACAAAGATAAGAAAAGGTTAGAGGTTAGAGGTTAGAGATTAGAGAAGTTTTAAGATTTTTTAATAAAAAAATTATCAAACTATTGCAAATTAGGGAATTTCCTATGTGTTTTAGGGAAAGTATTTTTGACAATACGCAAAAAAGACTTACCTTTGCAGCGCAATTCAAAAATGTGTATTCTATAAATTCTAAAAAAATATGAACGTTATGAAAAAGATAATTTTTTACGCACTATGTGTTCTAGGTTTTTTAAGTTTGCAATCTTGCCAGAGGGATGAAATCGTGAGAGACAACTATGTCTATGTTGAAAAAGATGCACCTGCTCTCAATATCACCCGAAAATATGATATTACTTTCAATTCTGCGAAAGTGGATTGTTCTGTGGTATGGAACTCATGGGAATACTATGTGCCAGGAAGTACAACGGTGGGCGTATTGGTGTCAACACGGCCAAACCCTACTGAAGGTGGGAAGTTCTACACTACATACGGTTTGAACAAAGGCATAACTTCATTTACCACCCAGTTGTTTGATTTGAAGCCTAACACCAAATATTATATATTGGGATATGCTGATGACATTGAAATGGGCTATACTTCATACAGTCTGCAGATGGACTCTATTGTTACGGGTGATTATATTCCAGTCCAGAGCGGACTGCAATATACTGGTGATATGATGGTGTACTACAGAGATTCCTACTCAGGTATAGAATATGATGCTAATTATTCAAATATTGTTTTTTATGAAGATGGTGCAGGTGTTGGTCATGGTGAAGAAATTGACTATTTCGCCAATGGTCCGATAGCATGGCAAAGCAGTTATTTCACATACGTGGAGAATGATGAAAACGGCACTCTGACAATGACTTTCCCTGGAAATCACGATTTGGATTGTACGGTTTTCGTAACAGAATTGAATACAGATATGTTTGCGGGCTATTATAATGGTGATGTGAATGACTCGTTCCGCCTGAAGAAACTTACAGGTTTCAATGACTGGTTTAGGTATAGTGCCAACACATTCTATGGGTATGAATCGCGTGACTCTAAAGCCAAGTCAGTTACAAGGAGTGCTGCAAAGATAATGGTCATGTCGCAATTTGCCAGCCAAAAAATTAAAATGCAAAGAAGATGAAAAAATCTGAAATCAGTTATTCAGGAAAATTGTTGCAAAGAATCTGCCTCGTGCTGTTGCTCTCACTGCTTGTGGTGAATGCAACAGCACAGCAGCGTTTATTTCATATCGACCGAAGCCGCAATAAGAATATTGTCTGCTACGATGTGAATCTTGACGGAAATAAGCTCCATAAGAAAAAGCCTGTAATAGAGTATTGGGAAAGATTGGCAGAAGATGGTCGTCGTGAAAATTTGTCGTTTTTTGAGAAGCAATTTGCGTTCGGTTGTCATGTGATAAAAGCCGATGAAACCGAAGCGATTGTGAAGTTGACGGCATATAAGAAACGTGAAGTCAGAATCCACAAACATAAAGAAAAATGGATTGCTTCAACAATAATAAATGGCAAAGAATGCAGATTGACGCGAATAAAGGTGAAGTCTATTCCACCAAAAGACTTGAAGGTGGAATATGTGGAACTTTGTGGTATCACATTAAAAGGCAATAAAGAAGAAGTTGAGCGAATTGAGAAATAGAATTTATCCCAAATCGGTGTCTGAATTTGTAGAATGAACTTCAGGCGCTACATCTTCACGCGGACTTTTTTCCCTGTATAGTTTACTGGCTTGGCATTTTGCCCTACTATGCTAATATTGAATGTGCGTTGGGAGAGCATACCAGAGAATGTACCTTTAAGTGGAAGAATTGTAAGAGTGCGCGACTTATCGTTCCATTTCATGCATATTTCGCTATATTCTCCTTTTTCATAATTGTAGTTATCGCCTTCGTCTTCATACAATGTGAATTCAGCATCAGCACCAGGATAGATTACGATGTTCAGGTTGTCCCATTTCTGTTCTGATGTATATTGCACATCTGGTCCTTGTGGAATGATAGAACCAGCCTTGACGTATAATGGCGAATGAGCAAGTGTTATTTCTGCCTTAACCGTCTGTCCACCATCAAGCAACTGATTAGTCCAGTAATCATACCATTTTGTACCTGCTGGCAGATAGACTGAATAAGTCTTTGTTGCTGTCCAGTCTGGTGTTGCCACATCCTTTTTTAATTCTTCGGGTGTATAGAGTGGGTCTATCACAGGACAAACAAGCAGTGAACGGCCAAACATGTATTCACGAGCATTATTCCATGTGTTGCGGTCGTTTTTGAAGTCCATCATCAGCGCACGCATGAAGGAATCATCGTTTTTGCTGACTTGCCATGATGTGCTGTAGATATAAGGAATAAACTTGTATCTTAATTTTATGGCATCGCGCAATGCTTCGAAAACTGGTTGTCCTTGCTTGCCGAAATAATAAATCTCGCGATACACTTCCGTGCCATGGCTTCTCATCATAGGACAGAATGCACCAAATTGCATCCATCGAGTGTAGAGTTCCTGGAACTGAGGATTTGATGTGCCTGAGTTGCTGCCTTTCTTATTGAAACGTCCTGCAAAAAATCCACCGATGTCGGTGTTGACATTAGGATTAGCAGTCAGCGTATAGTTCAGGCAAATAGGAATCTGATTCCTGAATGATTCCCAGGAAGATGTGATGTCACCGCTCCATGTGTTGGCACCTGTGCGTTGCTGACCAGCAAAATAACTGCGTGTGAGAATAAACACACGTTTAGAGTCATCGATGGCACGCTGACTGTCATACACACCTTCTACAGTCTTTAAAGGATAGATGTTTCTTACCGAGCGCCAACTGCCCATTGCTGTATTGATGTCCAAGTCGGACTCTTTGTAATTATGATGATCAGGGTCGGTGGAATCCATCCACCATGCATCAATACCCATGTCGTGCATAGGTCTTAGGTATTTCCAGAATATGTCGCGAGCATCTTTGCTGTAAGCATCATAGCAACGCACACCACTTGGATAGTCCATCCTTGGTGGCCATTGTGGAAGTCCACTTTGCGGCCATGTGATAAAATCCATAAGCAGATTTTTTGATTTCAATTCCTTGAATTGTTTGGTTTCTGGACCAAAGGATGCCCATATACTTATTGACATGTGTGCATTCAGGCGGTGAACTTCATCAATCATATTTTGAGGTTTATCAAATTCAGGGTTGAGAAAGTCCATTGAATTCCAGTTGTAGTTGCTTCCCCAGTATTGCCAGTCCTGAATAATTCCATCAAAAGGAATCTGTAGCTTGCGATATTTGTTTACCACTTCCAATAATTCCTTTTGGCTTTTATAGCGTTCACGGCTTTGATGAAAACCATACGTCCAAAGAGGAAGCATAGGAACCTTACCGCTGAGATAGCGCATTTGAGCAATAACGCCATCTGCATTGGTGCCATACATGAAATAATAATCCACCCTCTTGCCCACCTGGGATTCGAGACTGAGGCATCTTTTGCCATTGGTCTTTGAGTCATCAATTTGTGTTGGAGAATAGTTCTCCCAATAAATACCATATCCTTTTATGCTCTGGAAAAAACTGGCATAATCTTCCAGATTGGACTGCATCATCAACCTGTTTTCTCCACTTTGGTCCATCTTGCCATTTTGCAGCAGTCCTAAACCGTAGATTGGTTCATCGTTGTCGAGCAAGAATGCCTGTTTTACCCTGTATGCACCTTTGTCGGGACCGTCTGTTATTGGGGCGAAGCTGTAATTGCCCTCAGAAAGCAGTTGCTGCCCTTTCTTGTCGGAGAATGTAACTCTGCCATTGGCTTCATTAACTTCCACACGGATGGCAGACGATGAGTACAAAGAAATGTTTCCCTTTATAGCCTTTTTAATCTTGACTTGTTGTGGAGTGGCAGTTATGACTTCACTCTTAAAATTGTCCGACAGATTACCCTTCACTATTCTTACGATTGAAGGAGTAAAAAATTGTACTTTAATGTTTTCAGCACTTGCTGATATTGCCAACATTGCAATAGCTAATAGATTGAATATTCGTTTCATAAATGGGATAATTTATGGAATTATTTCATAAAGCAAAAGTAAACTGCGAGTACGATTAGTCCGAATGACACATAGTGATTCCAATGCAATTGCTGATTCTGAAACAACACACTTGCTACAATTGCAAAGACAATAAGTGACACACACTCTTGGATGACCTTCAGTTGCACGAGCGAGAATGGTCCTCCATTACCTTCAAATCCAATGCGGTTGGCTGGTACCATCAAGCTGTATTCAAAAAACGCGATTGTCCAGGAAAAAACAATTACGCCAAATAGAGGCCAATTCGATGATATTCCTGTCTGTTGAAGTCTCAGGTGTGCATACCATGCCAACGTCATGAATATGTTGCTGAATATCAGCAGCAAGATTGTATAAAATCCGTTCATGGCTGAGTCTCCCCTTCAACATAAGTGTTAAGCGACACGTCTATTCCGTCATAGACAGCGTACGTGTATTGGCTTATCCAATCGCCCAATATAAAAACCTTTACTGTTCGCGAAAGCATGAGGTCGAGTTCAATATGCCTGTGACCAAAAATGAAATAGTTTATGTCGGGATGATTTTTTGAATATTCCTTTGCCCAGACCACCTGGCTTTCATTGTTTTCGCCTTGATATGGCGGTTCTACACCATCAGGACGTTTCAGTCGGGAATGCTTTGCCCACATCTGTCCGAACCAAATGCCCCAACGAGGATGTAATGATGAAAACAAAACCTGACACAGATGATTGTGGAATATGGAGCGGATAATCTTAAACCCTTTCTTCTGTATGCCTAATTCGTCTCCGTGTGCAAGGTAGAAGATGTTTCCATAAATCTCAGTTGTCATTGGTTTAGTGTGCAGAATCACTCCGCATTCACGTTCCAGATAGCCGTATGCCCAGATGTCGTGATTGCCTGTGAAATAATGCACTTCCACTCCCAAATCGGTGAGTTCTGCTATTTTCCCCAAGAATCTTGTGTAGCCTCTTGGTACGGCAAAGCGGTATTCATACCAGAAATCAAACATGTCGCCCAGCATATAGATGGCTTCAGCCCTGTCTTTTATGCTGTCCAGAAAACTCACAAGCCGCCTTTCCTGAGCCCGCTTGTGCTGAAATGCCCATGAGCCTAAATGTGCATCGGAGATAAAATATATTTTTTTCATAATAACCCAAGATCAACTTTTGCCTCTTCACTCATCATGTCTTTATTCCATGCAGGTTCAAATACCAGTTGCACAACAGCATTTTTTATGCCTTCCAGATTGCTGACTTTCTGTCGCACGTCTTCCAAAATAAATTCAGCAGCGGGGCATGTTGGTGCTGTGAAGGTCATATCTATTTCTGCAATATAGTCATCGGTCACTTCAATCCGATAAATCAATCCCAAATTATAAATGTCAACAGGTATTTCTGGGTCATATACCGTCTTTAGCAAATCAACTATTCTGGTCTCAAATTCTGTTCGTTCTTCTGGCTTCATAATCTCCCTTCTTCGTGGTAACTATAATAGTTTCCATCAGTAACAATTATATGATCCAACAATTGGATGTTCATCACTTTGCATGCGTTTCTTACAGACTCTGTCAGTTGGTCGTCATTCCTGCTTGGCATTATTTTGCCACTTGGGTGGTTGTGGCATATTGTCATGACTGTGGCATTGCAGAGAATGGCTTCTTTCATCAGCAGGCGTATGTCAATCATTGCATTGGTTATGCCACCCTTCGACAGGCGCATTGTTTTTATCAGTTTCAGGTTGTGGTTCATGAAAATGCCATGAAACTCCTCTATCTGTAAGTCCTGCATCTTAGGCAGCATGAATTTATACACCATCTCTGCATTGGAAAACTGCTGCCTTTCCTCGACGCTTGTATGTTGTCGACGCCTGCCCAGTTCGCATGAGGCTAATATCGTGATGGCTTTTGCCTCACCGATGCCATTATATTTCGTCAAATCCGAAATGGACATTTTTCCTAACGTATTCAAGTTGTTGTTACAATCTTGCATCACTTCCCTCATTAGGTCAACAGCACTTTTCTCAGTATTGCCGCTACCGATGAGTATGGCTAAAAGTTCTGCATTCGACAGATTCTCAGCACCAATATTCTCTAACTTTTCGCGTGGCCGGTCTTCTTCAGCCCATTTGTTGATTGAGAGTTTCATTTATAGAACGTTTCGTCAAAGGCAGAAAATTCATCCTTCTTGCAAACGCAACGCTTCCACCAAGCCGACAGGAATCCGAATCCATACCCCATCAGTTGCACAAAGGCAGTGGCTATGGAATAAAATCCTATTTTCAGACTCTTGCTACTTATAGTGGAATCAAGTAAAATCACTAATGCAAAAAAGATAATTGGTAGCCATGGGGCAGCAGCCAACCAATACCATTTCATACCGCCTGCGTATGCCATCAGCACCCGTCCTATGGCTGATGCAAGAACTAGCAAACATACTCCAAGAGTAAAAACAGCTGGCAACAGATGGACAAGTTTTAATGATTCGGGATATTTCTTGTAAAGGTTTATGCGTGCAATGCCACTATTGAACACTTGACGGAAGAATTTTTTAATATCCGTGCGCCGCTTGTGCCATACCCATGCGTCAAGAAACAGGCGGCATCGGTAGCCATTCTTAAAGATTCGAATGCTAAAATCAATATCTTCGCCAAAACGCATTTTTGAGAATCCTCCTAATGCCTTATACACATCTGCACGTATGCCCATATTGAAGGAACGCGGATAAAACTTATCAAGTTTTTTCTTACCTCCACGGATGCCGCCTGTGGTGAAGAAACTCGTCATGCTGTAGTTGATGGCTTTCTGTATGTCTGTAAAGGAATCGTGAGCCTTATCAGGACCGCCAAAGGCGTCTGTAGCATCAACCAGAATTTCCTTGTCAACCTCTTCAAGATAAGTCGGAGGCAACACCACATCAGAGTCGAGCACTATCAGGTATTCTCCTCTTGCCCTTGCAGCACCATAATTACGGCTTTGCCCAGGACCCGAGTTGTCTTTGCAGAAATAATACAACTCAAAACTGCCTGCGCTCTTGTAAGTGTCGCAGACAGTATCACATTTACGAGTAGAGCCATCCTCAACAATGATTACCTCGAAATCGGTAAAGGTCTGTTGTGTGCAACTCTGAAGCAATTCTTCAACCTCTTCAGGACGGTTGAATACGGGTACTATTAATGAATATTTCACTATTATTCCTTTACTCTCTGAAGGTATGAACCATCGCGTGTGTCAACCTGAACCAGTTCACCTTCGTTGATGAATAATGGCACGCGGATTTCAACACCAGTTTCCAATGTAGCAGGCTTTGTTGCATTTGTTGCAGTATCACCCTTTACACCTGGTTCACTATGAGTGATGCGGAGAACAGTCTTGACAGGCATTTCTGCGTAAAGTATTGTACCGTCAGTTGTATCAGTAACAACTTCCACAATGTCGCTTTCCTTCATGTAGTTCACACCTGTGATAAGGTCTTTCATGATTGGTACCTGTTCGTAAGTCTCCTGATTCATGAAAATGTAGTCATTTCCATCAAGATACAAGAACTGGTAAGGACGGCGTTCAATGCGAACATCCTCAAGTTTGAAACCAACCTGGAATGTGCGTTCCAATACACGGCCAGTAGTAACGTTTTTCAAAGTAGTGCGCATGATGGTATTACCCTTGCCAGGCTTTACGTGCAAGAAGTCAATACATACATAAATCTGGTTGTCTAAACGGATACAAGTTCCTTTCTTAATTTCTTGTGAGTTGATCATAAAAATAAATATTTTAACGTTAAAAAATATGTTCAATTCGCAAAGGTAAGAAAAAACTGCATTAGTGAATTAATAATTAACAATTAATAATTAATAATTAAGTTTATTTAGTAATTGACAACTCACGCCAAAGAGTTTATCCTGAGCTTGTCGAAGGGAGAGCATCGTCTATAAATGTGATTGATAGCAGGAAATATCTGCAAACTTGTTCGCAAGCAAAAAAGAGGGTCGCAGGAATCAATCCCTGTGACCCACTTTCTCAATAAATTCTGACTACGGACAAACGGCACGCACGGGCTGACCGTTGCTGCGGTCGGCGACGTCCCAATTCCAGAAGCCACCGAAGCCCGTACCGAAGTCGAAGTAGCACGCGAGTTCGTCGTAGAGCCCTTCGTGCGAACTCGACCAGTAGCTACCGTAAGAACCCTCCCCGTAGAGATCGGCGTCCACTATGAAACCAGCGGCAGGGAGGAAGATCTGACCACCGTTCTTACCTGTTACCCAAATGCCTTCCACGCCATTCTGATTTGTCCATGCCCAAGTGCAATTATCCATGAGTTCCTTTTGCTGCCCAAGGCTTGGCATGCGCCATGAACCACCCATGAGAACATGAGCAACATCGTATTGTGTGCCAGCAATGTCGGAGCCAATGTTCAGATATATACGGCCATTGTAGAAATAAGCGTATGTATCACTATTGTACATGTCCTTCTCACTTGTCTCGCCCCAAGCATAGTAACCGCCATAGCCTTCAGGAGTTGTTGCGTCCACATTGCAGCAACACCACTTTGTGCCGCTTGGCAAGCCTAAGTCAATGGCGTGAGGATGATGGTCGTCTGGACATTTGAGGAGAAGCAAGTTATTGCCAATTTTTTGAGGTTCATCATCTTCTTCATCCTTGTCCTTGCTGCATGAAGTAAGCATGAAGAAAGGCAGGCTGACTGCCATCAAAAGAAAAATAGTTTTTTTCATCTTTGTTTTCCTTATACGTGTCGGGCGCAACCTTTAATACCTCATCCTCCAGATTGTCACCCTGTGTCTGGAATTCACATTTGTTTTTTGTTAATGTAGGGATTGTCGTTTAATTCCACGAATTCAAAATCTATTGACGAGGGTATGCCATCAGAGTTTGCCCTCGTCTGCTTTTTTCCTGAGTTCTGTCTTTATTTGAGTCGATTCATGTATCGTCAGGACACAATTGTCCCTTGC
>JAZLKO010000080.1:0-3652 GCA_045597685.1 Prevotella sp. | reverse complement strand
GATTGCTCTATTCTGGCTTTATCCAATAATAGCAGAACATCCCAATCAGAGTCTTCGCGCGCATCACCACGGGCACGTGATCCATACAGGATAATGTGGCTTGATTCTGGTAGTGTGTTTTTTGCCACCCTGCGCAATTCGTTAATGACAGTATTTGTGTCGCACATATTTATCTTCTTTGTTTTGCAAAGTAAATGATAAATCATAACATCTGCAAGTTTTTGTTATAAAAAACTTCACCCCTTGGAAAGCGGTGTGCTAACCAAGGGGTGATATGTTTTTAGTTTAGGCTATGGGCTGAATTAATCATTACTACTACCTTCTTTGTATTCTCCTGCATTATCTACATTGTAGATATTTGCATTCCATTTCCACAGATTATTGCCTGTGATGAAATCTGTGTAGCTGAAAGTACTGTTTTTTGCAGGACCGTAATCCCAAGATCCATAGAATGGATTGTTGTTAGGCTTTATTTGAACAGAAACACCTCCATCTTGTGCTTGTGCACGTTCGTAGTATTCGTCTCTATCCCATCTTAAGCGATATTCGCCTTGTTCGTTATGAACCCAATCTACGAAATGTTTGTAAGCGTTCTTTATATGACCACCTTCATAAGTCCAAAGTGCATCTGCAGAACAGTTAAACAACTGTGGCGCATTATTGACGCCTTTGTTTCCATTATTGTAACCTTCAGGGTAATCTGTTGGTGTTCCATTTCTTAGACTCTTATAAATTTCATATCCTGATACATGTGTAACTCCATTAGGCATTTGAATATAAATGCTAAGCTTAAATGCAGCTGCTGCCATTTTTGCCAAAAGTTCTGCTGTTGGATCGTATGCGTGATTAGGATCTGGTTCATAATGGAACTTTTCTGGGTCTCTTTCGTATCCTCCATGTCCATCAGAAATAAGGTTTCCTTCAGCATCCTTTTTATACTCAAAAACCTTTATCCAAACAGTGGTCTGGTCTGCGCCTGTAATTAAATTTTTTACACGATAAGTGGCAGGTTCTGCTGTTTTTCCACCCTTTATTACGTTAACTGGAGTTGTAGATGGATTATGTCCCAATAAGTTATGAATTTCAGCATTATAACTTCCTCCCATGGTTGGGTCTATTGCAACCCAAATAGGCATCGTACCTCCTGCTGCTTGCAATGTAACAACACAGTCATAATTACTAGGATTATCAGTATTGGTTTGGAAAATCAAATCAAATACAGCATCATTAAAGTCGAAGTCATGAGTGTTACCCAAGTCTTCACACATCAATCGTTTTGGCCAACGATTCATTGGTTTGAAACGACCAGGGGTAAGCTTTAAAATCCAATTGCTGTAAATGTCATCTCCTGGGTAGTTTAGACTTTCTCCTTCTTTTATACATTTGTAATCAAAGCAAATGTAATAACCTTCGCGTTCGATGGTTTCACCAAGATAAGCAGGATTGTCAAGTACCTGGTCTAATGTATAAGTACCGCCAGTAACTTTGCTCCAATCTGGATTCTTTGGCTCCGTCCATTTTAGTTTTACAAGTACATACTTATCGAAGGTGTGTCCTGTAGAGTTTGATGAATAATAACGCATACTCTCTGTACCAGAAGACATTACATACATTATGTTTCTATCAGAATTCTTTCCGATGTTGGCAGGTTCCTCTGGTGCAAGGTTCATATATGCATTGAAGTTGTTGATATGCGTCCAGTTTCCAGATATGGTTTCAAAATCCAGTTTATCCATTTGATACTGGGTGTAATTGGTACCATATTTATGAATCTGTCCATCAGAATCGTAATCATAATCGGTGCTTACCTGCTGGATAAAAAACTCGGATACGTGTAAAGGGGTTTTGTAATTAACAATGTTAGCACCTATATTACGTACCCAACGTGATACCCACTGGATTTCGTATTCGGTAACGTCTCCTTGAACATTACCCTTTCCCATGGCCTCTGATTCTGTATTGTATCTATCGTATGTACCGTTAGTGTTGTAGGTTCCACTTTTTACGTAATAACGACCATCGTCATTTGGCCATCCTGGAACGTGAACAACTCTTTTTAGAGCATTTGAGTTGTTTTCGGTCCACTGGTTTACGTTAGTGTTGATTGCACCTTCTGCCCCTCCTTCTCCAGCACGTGTTTTTGCATTTCCAGAGGTGTGACCGGCAAGAATAGCGTCTGCCAATTCTGGCGTCATTTCAAATCCCCAAGTATGGTTAGGGTCTGGCGTACCAAATTCTTTCACGAAATTAGCTGCAAACTCTTGCAAACGCTGATCTTGTGCTGTAACCACCTGTGGGTCGAACTCGTCAGCACAGCTCTGCAGTGATGCAGAGGTAATGATTGCTACTCCACTTAAAAGAGTAAATAGTTTCTTGTTCATGTCTTTATTTTTTTGTTATTTCTTTCAAATTTTCCTTTATTTAACTGATAAAAGTAGCAAAGGCTATAAATCTCTTTAAACTAATGTTCAGGCAAAGTTATACATTATATTATAACAACAAAGTGCAAAACGTATAAAAAATGCGCGATGAAACATTTTATACACCATTTTTAACATTTTGGTAACATTTGATACCCCAAAATGTGATGTTTAGCACACGAAATAGTAAAATTTACAATAAGAAATGCCTTTTCTTTATATAATATGTACGCGAGCGCGAGAAAATCAAGAGTGCTACTTCGGATTTTCTTGAAAAATCGGGAGTGTAAAACAGAATAATCATTGCTATGATAGAACGCAAATATCAGTTAACCAGTGAGATAGAGGATGGAAGTATCTTCTTGTTTGGCGCAAGACAGACGGGAAAGAGTACAATACTTGAACAGCAATTCAAGAATGCTACAGTCTTTGATCTCCTGGATGGAGATTTGAAGCGCAGATTCCGTGAACGACCATCGCTCCTTTTTGATTTGCTACAAGACAAGCCAGAGGGATCGATTGTCGTCATAGACGAGATTCCAGAGGTGCCAGAACTATTGAATGAAGTTCATCGGCTCATACAGAAGAGAAATCTGCGTTTTGTCTTGTGCGGCAGCAGTGCTCGTAAACTCAAACGGAGGGGTTACAATACATTGGGAGGACGAGCTTTGCCTTGTTACTTCTATCCATTTGTAAGCGCAGAACTTCCAGACTTAGATCTTGACCGTGCTCTGTTGTATGGTATGTTACCACCCCATTATCTTGCCAAATCACCTCAACGACTGCTTGCGGCCTACATAGACGTTTATCTGAAGGAAGAAATCAAAGAGGAGGCTTTATCACGGAATGTGGATGTCTTCCAACGATTCTTGAATATAGCCGCTCTTTCCAGTAGCGAAATAGTCAATTATACCAGCATAGCAGCTGATTGTGGAGTAAGTGCAAAAACTGTCAAGGAATACTTCAATATTCTTGAAGATACATTGATAGGCTATACTATTCCCTCGTACACCAAGACCGCCAAGCGTAAGGTGGTTCAGGCTCCCAAATTCTACTATTTTGATGTAGGTGTCTATAACTATTTGATGAACCGTACTTCATTAGCACCAGGTTCACCTGAATATGGTCATGCCTTCGAGCATTTTGTAGTTCAGGAGATTCGTGCTTATCTGGGCTATCGTCACGATGATAAGGCTCTCAGTTATTGGCACACTTACAACCATAAGGAGATT
>JAZLKO010000079.1:0-32825 GCA_045597685.1 Prevotella sp. | reverse complement strand
TGTTTTGCGGACAATTTATACACCCAAGGTTAGTTATGATGCATACGTCAAGGTCATCAAACTTGCAGGTTGCCGGGGGAAACCATGCACAAGCTGCGGTATAGTCGAGAGTATTGGACTTTTTCAGTAAACCCTAATTATCAATTGTCAATTGTCAATTATCAATTAAAAAACGGAGTTTTTTCCTATCTTTGCGCCCAAAGGCTATGCCTCCGCAGCAATAAAAACGACTATGCTATACAAATGCGTTTATCTGAGATGTTTTGGTGAATAGATTTAACGGCAAATAATTAGTATAAGAATGTCCATCTGGGATAAAATACAAGAACTGATAGGTACCACAAGTGAGAAATCTTATTCATCATGATACGAAGTGTACAAAAATATTAATTTAGAAAAAACAATATATGGATATACTCGTTTACATAACAATAGCCATCGTTATCAGTATACTTGTTGTGTTAGGTGTACGCTATGTGGTAAAGACAAAAGAGGCAAAAGAGGATGCTAAATTAGAAGAAAGGGTACAAGAAATCATACGACATGTAGACGAGACGCTTCAAGATAGAAAGGACTATCTAAAAGGAATTTTGTTGCATGCAGATCATTATTTTACAGATTCGGAATGTAAGAAGTTTGAAGAGGATACGAAAGAATTATATGAGTGCTTGGATTTCCTTAGATGCAATGGAGCTCTGCAACAACTTGGCGAGGAAGCAACCAAATTCTACATATTAAGGAAGAACCTTAAAACGACTAGAGAAAATCACAATAAAGAATTCGTAAGTAAAGAACTTGAAGTACAGAAAGATTTCTTTGACTCCGTTCTTGATTATCCTTTGGATATCCAACAACGTGAATCTATCGTAAAGTTGGAAGACAATTGTCTCGTGGTAAGTAGTGCTGGTAGCGGTAAGACCTCAACAATGATTGGCAAGTTACTTTATCTAGTTCATCAACGAAAGATACAGCCTTCAAGAATACTTACTATTACTTACACCCACAAAGCATCGGATGAACTCACTCAAAGATTGATGGGTACAGGGCTTTCATGTATGACGTTCCACAAACTTGCTATGACAATTGTAGGAAAAGTAGAAGGTCATATGCCATCTATTGCTGAAAATGGCTTGTTTGTCAAGATATTCTACGATCAACTTGCAAAACCAGAATTTAGAAATACGCTAATCAGTTATTTAACGGATTACAAGTCTCTTGTAAAGGATGAACATGCTTATGATAGCTCCATTGAATACTACAAGGATAGACGTAAATATGGGGTCATTGCTCTTTATACTGATAAAGATGGTCGATTGATTTCTACAAAGAGTGAAGAAGAAAAAAAAATTTGTAGTTATCTAACTGAACTCGGTATTTCATTTAAATATGAAGAACCATACGAATACGAGACATTCACCGATAATTTCCGCCAGTACAAGCCAGATTTTACCATCTATTACAAGAACGGAGAAGGTGTAGAATGTAAACTTTATCTAGAACATTTTGCTATTAATGCAACTGGTCAGGTTCCACGTTGGTTTGGAAACGGAATGCTTGACGGATGGAATACTGCAAATCAACGTTATCTTGAAGGTATAGAATGGAAGAAGAAGGTGCATCGTGAGTATGGCACGAAACTCATATTTACGACGAGTGCAGACTTTCATAACAAGAGTATTCGCTCGCGTCTTCGCACTTTGCTGATAGAGGCAGGAGTGCCAATTAATGAACCAACTACTGACAAACTTATTGAGAAAATTATGTCTCGCAACAAGAGCATTGAGAATGCTTTGATGCAGATGACGCAGAGTTTTGTAAATCTTGTAAAGGCAAATGGAAAGACGATTGAATACGTGCGTAAAATTGCAGAAGCAAGACATTCCGTTCGTGATATTTATGTTATAGACAATATAATGAAGCCTATTTGGGATGCCTATCAGAACGAATTGGCAGAGCGAGGAGAAATGGATTTTACGGACGTTATTGTTAAGGCAACGAACTATTGTAACGAAGGTAAATGGAAGCAGAAGTATGAGTTTATCCTCATAGATGAATTTCAGGATATTTCTATTGATAGATATCACTTTCTACTATCATTACGTTCCGACTTACCAAAGACAAAACTTTATTGCGTAGGTGATGATTGGCAATCAATTTATCGCTTCACAGGTAGTGACTTATCGTTGTTCTCTGAATTCTCAAAATACTTTGGTTATACTGAGGAGTGCAAGATTGAGACTACCTATCGTTTTGGTAATCCACTTATTGAAGAATCGTCACGCTTTGTGCAACATAACCCTTTGCAGAAGAAGAAAAATCTGCATCCAAGATCTGTCAATCCACCCGCGACGAAGATAAGTTTTATGTCATACAAGTCGAATCAGAATTTACAGTTGCTCTTGGAGAAGATGATAGCGCGTGTTCCAGCAGACAAAACTATTTACATAATTTCTCGCTATTCGTATGATGTACATGCTCTTGCTTCGCCAACGATCAAGATGGAATACGATCAAAATAGCGACAACGTGACACTACAGATAGCTGGACGCAAAGTGAGGTTCATGACAATTCATGCTTCAAAGGGGCTTGAGGCTGATTATGTATTCGTATTGAATTGCAACAGTGGACTTTATGGATTTCCATCACTCGTTTCTGATGATCCTGTACTTGACTACGTGTTGAGCACTCCAGAGCACTATGAGTATGCAGAAGAAAGACGTGTCTATTACGTAGGCATAACACGTGCCAAGGTGCATACTGTGGTAATGTATAATGAAAGCACACCATCACCATTCGTAACTGAGATGAATACTGATGTAATCGTAAATCCTAACCCCTGCCCATGGTGTGGTGTAGGTCATCGCATTATCAAGTACGAGGGATGGACAAAGCAGAAAACACCATACAAGGTTTGGGGATGCGACAACAAAGAAGCAAATTGCCAATACTTTGAACGCGAGTTTTATAATGGTAAACACCAGAATTTAACAGGTAGGAGGTACATTCTAACAAAAAGAAGATAATAAGTCTATAATCGAAGATAATGATAATGTTAAATCTAAGATACATTCTTGTTCTTAAAAAAATATTATCGACAATAACAATCAATTTTAGTATAGAATGACTGCTTGCGAAATACTCAAATCATTTTATGGTTACAACTCTTTCCGTCCGATGCAGGAGGAAATAATCAATCATCTTCTTGCTCGAAGGGATGCTCTCGTGCTGATGCCTACAGGCGGTGGAAAGAGTATCTGCTTTCAGATTCCAGCTTTGATGATGGATGGGACAGCGATTGTCGTATCTCCTTTGATTTCGCTGATGAAGGATCAGGTGGAGGCACTACGAGCAAATGGTGTTCCTGCCGAAGCTATGAATAGCGGTCAGGACGAATTCGTGAATCGTGTGATACGTGACAAATGCCAACGAGGAGAACTCAAGTTGCTCTACATCTCTCCCGAGCGACTGATGATGGAGATTCCTTGGTTGCAGCAGTATGTTAAGGTCTCACTTTTTGCTATAGATGAGGCTCATTGCATCTCGCAATGGGGACACGATTTCCGTCCAGAATATACGCAGTTGGGGATGCTGCATGAGCAATTCTCTAACACCCCCATCATTGCCTTAACAGCTACGGCTGATAAGATAACTAAGCAAGACATCATAGAGCAATTACATCTTGTCAGGCACGAGGTGTTTATCAGCAGTTTCGACCGTCCAAATCTGAGTCTTGATGTGAAACGAGGATATTCGGCTTCAGACAAACTCAAGACGATGCTTGCCGTTATCAAGCGACACCGAAATGAAAGTGGCATTGTCTATTGCCTGTCACGAAAGAATACAGAATCAGTGGCGCTGAAACTTTGCAGTAAGGGGGTAAGAGCAGGTGCTTATCATGCTGGTTTAAGTGCTATGGAGCGCAATCGTGTGCAGGAGGATTTTGTAAACGACCGCATTCAAGTAGTAGTGGCAACAATTGCCTTTGGCATGGGGATAGATAAAAGCAATGTGCGTTTTGTAATCCATTACAATCTGCCAAAGAGCATTGAATGCTTCTATCAGGAGATAGGTCGTGCAGGTCGAGATGGACTGCCAAGTGAAACTCTGCTATTCTATAATTTACAGGATATTATCACGCTCAGAAAGTTTGCAAATGAAAGTGGTCAGAGAGAAATAAACATCGAGAAACTGAAGCGTATGCAGGAATATGCCGAGGCACAGGTTTGCCGGAGACGTATCCTGTTGAACTATTTCGGCGAGACTAACGATAAAGATTGTCATAACTGTGATGTATGCAGCGCACCTCCACAACATTTTGATGGGACTGTGATTGTACAAAAATCCTTGTCCGCCATTATGCGCACAGAGGAGCAAGTAGGGTTCACCATGACTGTGGATATTCTGCGAGGGGCATTGTCGGGCGAGATGGTAGATAAAGGTTATCAGACATTGAAAACCTTCGGCTGTGGACGCGACATTTCTGCACGCGACTGGCACGACTACCTCTTGCAAATGCTCCAAATGGGGTACATTGAGATAGCCTATAACGAAGATAGTCACTTGAAGGTTACGGAATTGGGCAAGGATGTTCTTTTCGGTAGGAAACAAGCAAGGTTAGCAACAATCATTCGTGAAGATTATCGCGTGAAGAAACATCGTGAGCGCAGGGTGGAAACAGTAGCATTTGATTTCAATATTGCCACTCCGAAGATAGAGGATACTGCTTTGTTTGAGCGATTGCGCCTATTGCGCAAGGAAATTGCAGACGAGAATCATTGCCCAGCTTACGTAGTGATGTCCGACAAGACCCTTCACGCACTTGCCACCGAAAAGCCAACAACATTAGAACAGTTTGGCAACACCTTTGGCATAGGCGAATACAAACGTGATACGTATGGTGAACGTTTTCTCATAACCATAAGGGAGTATATTTCCCTTTCAAATGACGATGCCGTGCAAATATGATTATCGAAGAACATCCACTTAAACCTTTTCTGCCACAGAATGCTAAGATATTGTTTCTCGGCAGTTTTCCTCCACCAAAAACAAGGTGGAGCATGGACTTCTTTTATCCTAATTGGATTAATGACTTTTGGAGGATTCAGGGAGTAATACACTTTGGGAATAAGGGATATTTTGAGGAAACATCCAACCCACAGAAACGCGACCCTGCTAATGAACAAATAAATGTGAAACGATTCGACAAGAAACGGATTGTAGATTTCTGCATAGAGAAGGGAATTGCACTCTATGATACGGCTCAGAAGGTGTGCCGTTTGAAGGATAATGCAGATGATAATTTTTTGGATATTGTAGAAGGAACGGATTTATTTGCACTTTTGGAAAAGATACCAGAGTGTAATACTATAGTGACAACCGGTGGCAAGGCAAGTGAGGAGTTACAGGAGTATTTTATGAAGAAAGAAATAAAGGTAAAGATTCCGAAAGTGGGAGAATGGGTGGCAGTCAACGAAAACTCTCTCCGTTGGTGGCGTATGCCAAGTACTTCACGTGCCTATCCGATGAAGTTAGAGAAGAAGGCAGAGTTTTATGGACGACTATTCAAGTAATGGCATTTCAACGCATTAAAAAGACAATCTTATCTTGAATTAAGTGACGAATAATAGTTTTAGATATAAATAGACAAAGATATGAAACGAACAATATTTCCATTCGATTTTTCCCCATATTATCCTGTGGGGATTCAGCCATGTCCGATGTATGTAGATGTGGCAAACCGTATTTATGATCGCACCAAGAATATGGTGCTGGAGGCGCCTAATGCGGATGATTTGAAAAGGGAGATTGCCATTAATGTAGCCATTTACTATGAGGATAAGATGTCGGGGATAGGTTTGTGGAATGCGTTTGTAGCAAGGCACATGCTCATGTATTCCAAAGCATTACCATTCTTTGACGACTATGAGGTATTGGACAAGAAAGATGTAAATGCCAAGGAAATAGAACTCCTGGTTTGGCTCGTTCTCTCGCGCAACTTTGATGATCGTTTCATCAATCCTCTGGTCATAGGTAATAATGCTGCAAAAACCATTATGGAGGTGCTGTTGGAAGATGATGAGGTGGAGATGAACGAGGCTTTGTATGACTTCATCTATGATAAGGATAAAGCCAACGATTACTTCAGACTGAAACATGTGCTGTTCTGGTTGCGCAGGTCGTACCTGTTGTGCCATCCTCTGTCTGAAGAGAAGTTTGATGAATTAAAGAATTTATATTCCAATTACTTCGACAAAACCGAATCGTCTTACTATGCTGAGACAATATTCTCGATAGATACAGAGATTGGTCCTATGGCACTCGAGGCTCATCTGTGGCTGGCAGACATGTATTATTATAACCACATGCACGATGAATCTAAGAAACTCACGGAGTTGAAATACTGTCAGCAGGATGTATTTAAGGTATTGTCGGCAGATGCTAAATACGTGACCTTGAAGGCCTCGGATGGAATAACCTACAAGTTGGCAAACGACCATCTAAACGCATTCCGAACAGGGTGGTATATCACTACCGCTCTTGTGAAGTATGGCAATAATGATTGGGAAATAAATGGTGTGTTGTTCAAGTCGAACAAGGACGTTTATGACCAGATGTGTGAACGCAAAGAACAGTTGGAATATTCCTACGACCATGTTTATCCTCGATATATGGAGCGTACAAAGGGTAAGCGCCTTGCATTCTTCGAGAACAAGAGCCAGCTCGTGGATTGGCTTAAGATGATTTCGCCAGAAGTTGATATGAGCGAAGTGGAGAACCAATTGCCAAATGGATTTCAAGTTGCTTTTATTTCTGCGAAAGCAGGAATTGTGTTTGCTCCTGGTATTGTACATGTCGTGAAATGCGATTATAATCCGTATTACAAGAAGTGTGACACAAGCACGATGCAGTTGGAAACGATAAATGCCGTAATCAATGTTGAAACAATACATGCGGAACTGCTGAACTATCTGTTGAAGAACAATATGCTACAGGATGGCGACATCAGCGGTAAGCATCAATGCGAAATTGGCAATAAAATCTTCACATTAAACATTGACTTCATTGCCCGCAACTATCGCAGACACTACTATTATGATCATGATTATTGATGTTTTTAACAATATTTTGCCTTATTATGGCAGTTACATTTGAAAATACATATGACATCTGGACAACATATTTCATATAAAATAAGTGATTTCTTAAGAATCACGAAAGAAGAATTTACTGGGCAATTACGTAACGAAGACAATCAGATTCGTACGTGGGATAATGAGTATGACCATTTGCAAAGTGTACTGTGCAGCCTCAATGAAGATGGACGAATTATCTTTGAGTATGGTATTCCAAGTTTTAATTTGGTTATAGATGCATTGATTCTTATGAAAGGAAAAGTCTTCGTTCTTGAATACAAAGATGGAGACAGTGCTAGCCACTATGCAAGTAACGCGCTCGCTCAATGCAGAAACTATGCATTAAGATTGAAATATTTCCATAACACAAGTAACGAGAAGTGGATTATCCCTATTCTCATTGAGATGAATGCGCCGAACGAAGACTTCGATAATGGTCATAACGATGATATTTTTGTATGGAACACTATTAAGTGTAATAGATATAATTTAATAGATGCTATAAAAGAAGTGCATAAGATTATTCCATACAAAGGAGATAATACTTGGGAAGACTCATGGGAGAAGGGTATATATAAGGCTACACCTACAATTATTAAAGCTGCATGTGATATGTGGGAACGCAATAATGTACGTGGTCTTGATTCTGGAGAGTCAGACGAAGATACCCGTCTCGCTGCAGAAGATTATGTAATGAGTATTGTTCGCCGATCAAAGGAGCAAAAAAGGAAATCCATTGTTTTCGTAACTGGTGTTCCTGGTGCTGGTAAAACACTGATAGGATTAGGCCTTTCTGTAAGATGTCAAGACTATGGAGCAAGTATGCTCTCTGGTAATGATCCTCTTGTAAAAGTTCTTTCTACGGCACTACGACGAGATTTGGACGAGCAGTACAAGAAAGGTACACTGAAGGATGAAATAGCAAAAAAATATGAGCACGCCAAAAAACAGCCTCAGAAAGAACGCGATAAAGAAAAAGATTCAATCTCTGTTGATGCAGTAATCCGTACGGCCTATGCATATAAGCGCGAGATCATCGAGAATAGATTAAATTGGGAAAACAAGTCTTACACGCTTAAGGAAGGGGCAAATCCAGGAACACAACACGTCATCATTTTCGACGAAGCACAACGAGCTTGGACTAAAGATAAAATGCTCATTCCCGGTCAGGCTGGTAAGAAACCTTGGCAGGATAAGGAATACTGGCCATTTTCAGAGCCAGGACTTCTTCTATGGGATATGAATCAACGTGATTGGGGCGTGTTCGTTTGTTTGGTTGGTGGTGGTCAGGAGATCAATACCGGCGAAGCTGGCATTGGTGAATGGTTGAGTGCACTTACAAATGATCCAGACTTAAACGGCTGGCAAGTATATTTATCAGATAAACTTTTCGATGCAGAGTATCAGCGACAAGGCTCCGATGGAAAAACACTTGAGGATTACTGTAAGGTTCTTTCTTCACAGGGACGTTTGTGTAAAGATGCTGAGTGCTGCAAATTGCATCTTACTGAAGGACAACGTTCTATTCGTAATAAGAATGTTTCAGACTTTGTCAATAAACTTCTTTTATGCAAAAAAGAAGATGCAAAGCGTCTGTATGAAGATATTTTCCGAACATATAAGATTTATCTTACACGAGATGTACAAAAAGCAAAACTAAAACTTCGGGAAATGAAAGATTCTGGGAACTACCCAGAACTATCACGAATGGGTATGCTTATGTCTTCAGAAGCCGCACGTTTACGACCTCTTGGATTCGAGATAAAGAAAGTAAACGAGTATCTTAGTAAAACTCCTAATTGGTTTCTTGACTCTCCTGAATATGTTAGTTCTTCTGATTTCCTAGAGATAGCACTTAATGAATTTTTCGTACAAGGTCTTGAGGTGGACTATGCAACTGTTATGTGGGATGCAGACTTTCGTTACAATCCAGATTTGAATGATTGGGACTACTTCTGCTTCGATGGAAAACAGAAATGGAGTAAGAAAGATAAACCAGAGCAAGATACAAAAAGATTTTATATGAAGAATGCCTATCGCGTTCTTCTTACACGAGCTCGTCTCGGCATGATTATTATGGTTCCCGAAGGTGATGAATCAGATAAAACTCGAGATCGCCAAAAATATGATGGCATATATAACTATCTAAAAGGAATTGGCTTAAAAGAGGTATGAAATGTTGCTTGGCGGGGATAACGAGTTGAAGAACTTTGATATGCTTATTGGGTATAAGGACGATAAGAACGATTCCCATGCAACTACCAATACAAGTTCAAACGACATACAACCTTCATTAGATAATGTAAAACGTTTTCACCATCTCCATTCTTGAATCATAAGACTCCTTTAGATTTTCTATTTCTTGATGGACCATGTTCAATTTGTAAGGGTTAGTAATGTTTTGTATGGTTAAGTTGAGCTTCACCGACGATTTGGTAGTGTTACAACAATGTCGCAAAAAGCCGAATAAAAGGAATAATAAGCACATAATAAACATGAACTTATAAAATGTAAATAGCGTGTAACTTATTGAGCTACACGCTATTTGGTGGTGTTTTGTTATATCTTTACTTATCGGTTTTATTTCACCTCTTCGAAGTCGGCATCTTCGGCTTGGGGTTTGCCTTGCTGGTCGTTTGGTTGCTGGTCAGCACCTGACTGTCCTTGGAAGCCTGCTCCTGCACCTGGCTGTGCTCCTGGCTGCGGACCTGCTTGTGAGTACATCTTCTGTGATGCTGCTTGCATGATGGCATTCATCTCGTTGATTGCTGCGTCGATGGCTGCGAGGTCGGCACTCTTGTGTGCATCTTTTAGCTTCTGTAGTGCTGCTTCAACTTTTGGTTTGTCATCAGCAGGAAGTTTGTCACCATTCTCGTTGAGGAATGTCTCTGTCTGGAAAATCATGGAGTCAGCCTGGTTGAGTTTATCCACGCGCTCACGTTCTGCTTTGTCGGCAGCTTCGTTTGCCTGTGCTTCTGCCTTCATGCGGTCGATTTCTTCTTTTGAAAGTCCAGATGATGCTTCGATGCGGATGGTCTGTTCCTTGCCTGTAGCCTTGTCCTTTGCGCTTACGTTGAGGATTCCGTTGGCATCAATGTCGAATGTTACTTCAATCTGAGGTACACCACGACGTGCTGGTGCTATGCCTTCAAGGTTAAAGTTACCAATAGACTTGTTTTGAGCTGCCATTGGACGTTCGCCTTGCAGTACGTGGATGGTTACTGCAGTCTGGTTGTCGGCTGCTGTTGAGAATGTTTCGCTCTTCTTGCAAGGTATTGTTGAGTTAGCATCGATAAGCTTAGTCATCACTCCGCCAAGTGTTTCGATACCGAGAGTAAGAGGAGTAACGTCGAGCAGCACGATGTCGCTAACACCACTTTCCTTGTTGAGAATTGCGCCCTGGATAGCTGCACCGATAGCTACAACTTCGTCTGGATTGACACCCTTTGATGGTTCTTTGCCAAAATAGTTCTTTACGAGGTCCTGAATAGCAGGAATACGTGTTGAACCGCCAACGAGGATTACTTCATCAATGTCTGAATTTGACAGTTTGGCATCAGCCATTGCTTTCTGGCATGGAGCGAGACAAGCCTGAATGAGTCCGTGAGCAAGCTGTTCGAACTTTGCACGTGTGAGTGTCTTTACAAGGTGCTTTGGAACACCTGCTACAGGCATGATGTAAGGCAGATTGATTTCTGTTGATGATGAGCTTGATAATTCAATTTTTGCCTTCTCAGCAGCCTCTTTCAAGCGTTGCATTGCCATTGGGTCGTCTGCCAAATTGGCACCTTCGTCATTCTTGAATTCCTGAACAAGCCAGTCGATGATTACTTGGTCGAAGTCATCACCACCGAGGTGAGTATCACCATTAGTTGAAAGAACTTCAAACACGCCGTCGCCAAAGTCAAGGATAGAGATATCGAAAGTACCTCCACCAAGGTCGAATACAGCAATCTTCATGCTCTTATTGCTTTTGTCAACACCGTAAGCAAGGGCTGCTGCTGTAGGCTCGTTTACGATGCGCTTAACATCGAGGCCTGCAATCTGTCCAGCTTCTTTAGTTGCCTGACGCTGTGAGTCAGAGAAGTATGCTGGAACTGTGATGACAGCTTCGGTAACTTCCTGTCCGAGGTAGTCCTCAGCAGTCTTTTTCATCTTTTGGAGAATCATTGCTGAGATTTCCTGTGGAGTGTATTGTCTGCCGTCGATTTCAACACGAGGAGTGTTGTTTGCCCCCTTTACAACAGAGTAAGGTACGCGCGACATTTCCTTCATAACCTGTTCGTAGTTTTCACCCATGAAGCGTTTGATGCTATAGACAGTACGCTTTGGGTTTGTGATAGCCTGACGCTTTGCAGGGTCGCCAACTTTGCGTTCGCCGTTGTCGATAAATCCTACTATAGAAGGAGTTGTGCGCTTGCCTTCAGAGTTTGCAATTACCACTGGTTCGTTTCCTTCAAATACAGAAACGCAAGAGTTGGTTGTTCCTAAGTCGATTCCAATAATTTTTGCCATAATCTTATAATTTTTTAGTTGTTAATAATTTTCGATTCTACAATGATTCGGTTTTACTTCAACCGTTCATCAATGCATTTTGCAAATATCGTGCCAAAATAAGAATTGTGTTCTGGAATAATTTCTTTAAAAACTATAAAATTTGTAAAAATCGTTCCTGTTATAGTAATAAACTATTACTTTTGCAGCAAATTTAAAAATACAATAACATGAAACTAAAATTGCACTACACATTTTTATTAGTATATATATTTTTCTCTGCTTCAAGCATGCGATTGAATGCCACTAATTATTATTGCTCACCTACAGGCACGGGCAATGGCACAAGTTACAAAACTCCATTCGGCTTTACAACAGGTGTAAGTAAGATTACTGCTGGCGACACCTTGTTTTGCCTTGGCGGGCAGTATAACCTTACATCAACAGTAAAGATTAAGAAAAGTGGTACAGCCAGCAAGTACATCGTGATAATAAACTATCCTGGTGAGAAGCCAATTCTCGATTTCCGCAGACAGGCATACGGGCAGAGAGGTGTGCAGATAGACGCAAACTATAATTACATTCATATTAAGGGACTGACAATCAGATACACAGGAAAGAATGGTTTGCACAATAGTGGCAGTCATTGCATCTTCGAGCAGCTCGATGTGTATGGAAACGGTGATTCAGGCATACAGATGAAGGCTGGTGGAGATAACCTGATTCTGAATTGTGATTCTCACGATAATTTCGACTATAAACTTGAAAACGATTTTGGTGGAAATGCCGATGGATTTGCTGACAAGCAATACACAGGTGGTTCAAATACCTATCGCGGTTGCAGAGCATGGAACAACTCTGATGATGGCTGGGACTATTATCAGCGCGTGAGCCAGACGGGAACCATAAACACAATGGAAAACTGTATTTGCTACCATAACGGTCCGGCAGAATACGACATGCGCAATCATGCACGCTACAATACCGACAAGAGCTGGTTCGACCAGTTTGCAGGCGAAGGTAAGGATGTAACCTTCAGAAGCGGAGTGACAAAGAGGGTAACTTTGGAGCATTACTATAACAATGGAAATGCGAATGGGTTTAAACTTGGAGGCAAGGAGACACTCCACCATGTCAAACTGACAAATTGTCTGGCAGTTGGCAATCTTGGAAAAGGTTTCGACCAGAATAGTAATTTTGGTGATATGACAATCTATAATGGTTCTGCATACGCCAATATGCGCGATTATGGCTTTTACAATACAGGAGGAGGTATGTTGCTCATCCGCAATTGTGTGTCATTAAACAGTCAGACTGCCAATACCTTTAATTGCAAGACCAATGATGTGGCAAACAATTCATGGGATATGGCTGGTGTAACGTGCAAGGCTGATGATTTTATGTCTCTTGACACAACTCTCATCTGTGCTCCACGACAGGCCGATGGCAGTTTGCCTGTAAATGATTTCATGCGACTCACGGAAAAGTCGAACCTTATTGATAAAGGTATGGACGTAGGATTGCCATTCAATGGCAAGGCTCCTGATTTGGGATGCTATGAATACGATTCTACTTCGCCATCTGGCATAGCAACGCCAAGAGCTGTCTGCCAGAACGACGAAAAAATGTACAATCTGCAAGGGCAATGTGTTACAGACAGTTTCCGCGGTATAGTAATCTGCAACAATAAAAAATACGTCAAGAGGTAAGGCATGAGCCTTATCCGAAATTTGGAATGTTTTGAATGTAAACCGATATAAACCCCAATTGATGCTAACGAAACCTGTGGCTTTTGCATCCAAAACAGCAAACATCTTATGAAAACAAGTTTTCAACAATGTTTCCTGTTCAGTATGCAACAATCAAAAAGATTGCTGTGTTATCATCAATTGGAATTAAACCTATTGCTCTGCAACAATAAACCGCGGTGCAATGCTACAAATGATAATACATTTATATGATACAGTATAGACTAAAAGATTTGTCAAAAATAGATCCATCACTTGCATTTCAATTGAGGCAATGGTGCTATGATATTAACGGCTGTTGTCAGATAGTGCATAAAGATATGGGACCTTTCCTAAACGAATATATGTATCAGGATGCTCTTGAAATTGCTTTGAAAGAAAAAGGTGTTCAATATCGACGAGAGTATTATTTTTCAGTAGAATTTCACGGACAAAAAATTAGCCACAATCATTATGTGGATTTCTTGTGCAAAGAGAAAGCGTTCGTAGAATGCAAGGCGATTGCTCAAATCGGTAATGAACAGCGCCAGCAACTTTGGAATTATATGAGGCTTTCTAAAATAAATATAGGCATATTATGGAATTTTGCTCCAATTAAAGATCAAAGCGAGCATTATTATTTGGACATTGAATCAAAGGAAATGTACATATTTTGAAAGATTTGTTTATTGTTGCGTAGCAACTGGTTTAATGCTCATTCATAGAGTAAAGTTAATCTCTGATTAATGAACAATCTACTGACTCAGACTTGCAAGCTTGCTTGTAAAGACTGAGTCAATAGATTGTTCAAGGGCCAAAGGCTCCACTCTATGAATGAGGGTTTAATTTGGTTGATATTCCAATATTTAGACTATAGGAGGCAATGGCTAATCGTTCAGGTAAAAATCTTTTGTCAGTTCCTTGTACCAAGAGCTGTATTCTGATGGTGTGGTTTCGCTGAAAAGGCAAACTTCATTATACAAGGAAAGTTCAGGGCGTTTTATGGAATATTCAATCAATACTCTTTTTATGGGTTTTTCCTTTGTGGTGTGTACGGCAGTTCTTATGGTAGGGAAAAAACCATAGATTGCAGCATAGCGTTGCATCTCCTGATAGGTTTCTACAGGTACGATGACTGCCAATCTTCCATTTTGATCTAACAGCCGTGCAGATGCTTTCATCAGTTCCTCGATAGGTAAAGAGTCTGCGTTGCGAGCAATAGCTCTTTGGCTATCAGGTGATTTGAGGGAATTTATGAAGTAAGGAGGATTGCTCACAATCAGGTCGAATCGGGTAGGAGGGTAGTAGTCCTGTATTCTGCCATGCACTATATTGATGCGGTCAGCCCATGGTGAGGCTTTGCAATTCTCGGTAGCCTGAGCAGCAGCTTCAGCATCAATTTCAATACCTGTGATTTGTGCATCACTTTTCCGTTGTGCCATCATGAGGGCAATCAGTCCTGTACCTGTACCAATGTCTAAGATGCGGTAGTTCGGTTGTGTAGTTATGTGGATATACGATTCTGCCCATGCACCGAGCAATACGCCATCGGTACCGACTTTCATGCCACAACGATCTTGATTGATAGTAAATTGTTTAAATCGGAAATTGTTCATTATAAATACGATTATACAGAGCCTCCTCAAATCTTTCCCATAGGAAGAGGCTTTAAGTTAAATTTCTATTGATATCTGTTACCCATTGACATTGCTGTCAGTTTCGGCATTAACCGTTCTAACAGAAAATATACCAGAATACTGATTCCTACCGTTAC
This sequence comes from Prevotella sp., assembly GCA_045597685.1. Taxonomy (GTDB): domain Bacteria; phylum Bacteroidota; class Bacteroidia; order Bacteroidales; family Bacteroidaceae; genus Prevotella. Next base: position 17,697 of record JAZLKO010000079.1, on the reverse strand, counting down.
GAAAGGTGTAAGGAAATACGTGATACCCAACTGAAGGTATGAACCGGTTCCTATGATTGAATACAAGGAATCTCGGAATATTTGAACGACAAGTCCAACGCCAAGAATATTAATGATATGCGTCACAAAGATAAAGAAAGAACATCTGACTAAAAATGGATTAGGCTTGACCTGACCTCTTTCAATAAGAAATGAAGCGATTGCAAATGCAAGGAAACTGCTGAAGATTGTAAAGATATATGTGTAAAATGTCCCGTACGTTCCGTATATGCCACCATAATATACTCCCAAGGCACAAAAGACGAGAGATGCCGGCATCAGCAGATGAACGTATTTGCGTGAAAACTTGCAAATGTTTTTACCGTTCAATGCGAAATACGCACCAATGGAAAAGAACAACAAGCCAATGAAACCAAAACCAGGAACTGGAATGTAAATATCCAGGAAATACGAAGCGGCAAACAATGCAATAATAAATAAACCGGTTTTCCTGATAAGTTGATAGATAACTGGAGAAATGATGCTTAGTACAATTAAGTCCTGTATGAACCATAATGTGCCATTTCTTGGCCCATCCTGAAAACAGATATCCCACCCCAGAATATTTGCAGGTCTTGGGAATTTAACATATTGAAAGAAAATGTTCCAAATTGACAATCCACTGACATATTCGTGGATAATATCCGCGGAATGGTTCACAACAGCCAATACTGTATATCTGACAAGATTGATGACTACAGGAATGATATTCCACAGGATATATGGAATCAATAATGTACGGAAACGTTTTATGAGTTTTTCCTTGTATGCCTGCCACGACCATTCATTAATATTTCTAAAGAACAGGTATCCTGAAATAATGAAAAACGTCGGGACTGTCATGTGTGGAATCACATACGAGAACAAAATGCACAGGGCATTGTATATGCCATGCCCAGATAGCAGGGAAAACTCGGCCTTATCAATACTTGTAGTAGTTATTAGCAAATGAGCGAATACTACCAATATCATTAATGGAAAACGCAGCAAATCGATAGCCTGCGATTGATTTCTGCTCCAGTTAGTTTTTGATTTCATATGAGTACTGATTAATTAACTGAGTCCAGTGGATTCAATAAATAGCAAATCGTGAGTAGTGAATTAACTAAATCTGTAAATCTGTAATTCTGTAAATTATTACTATGGTTGTGCAGTTGTTATGTCGATTTCTTAATTATTTTTGCCAGATCATCACGTACATCATATACGCTATTCATCAAGTCGGTATATGCGTCCATCAAGGTTTTTTCGCGCTGCGAACCTTGAGTGTGTTCAGGGTTCACCACAACTTTTATGCCCTGTTTTATCATTTCAATGAAAACATCCTTATCACTTTCCATAGGGTCACCATCAAAATGAATCACACCTGCCTTCTCGCGATGTATAATAATCTTGTTGCTTCTGAACGATTTTATTCGACTGTTTCTATCAATGCTCTTGCTAAACAATTGCAGACTTAATTCAGGCACCTCTATAGCCAAGAAAGGTTCAAGAATGATAACATCCATCAGTCCGTCGCTCATAGATGCATGGGGAGCAATAAACGCATTGTTGCCCCATTGCGAAGCATTTCCGCAAGTTATAAGAAAAGCCTTGTATTGAGCCGCATTCTTGCTTTCAGTAATAGCAGCGGCAGGAATCTCAATGGTGTAAGTCTCGGGTTTGTAATTGACAATCTCTTTCAGAATGCTGTCAATATAGGCAGAAGGACCACGTTTGCTTACTTTAGCAAACTGTTTGCTGATTACGGCATCAAATCCCATGCCACACGTGCAGAAGAAAGGCATACCATTAATTCTTCCGTAGTCCAAATCATGAATCTCGCATTTATTGATGATTTTCAAAGCCTTCTGATGACTTAACGGAATTTCAAGATGCCTTGCCAGTCCATTTCCAGAACCATACGGAATAATGCCCAAGGCAGTGTTTGTACCGATAAGAGCCCGACCTATCTCGTTAATTGTGCCATCACCACCAACAGCAACCACAATGTCGGCCTTGTTGCTTACAGCTTCAGCAGCTAACTGTGTGGCATGACCTGCAAATTTCGTGTAGAGAATTTCATAGTCGAAAATCTCTTTGTCAAGGATTTTGTCGATTAGTTTAGGCAGACCATTTTTACTGCTTCTGCCAGAACGAGGATTGATGATAAATACTATTTTCTTTATACTCTTCATAACGATGCTCAGCCTCATCAGCCGAAATACAATGCAAAGGTAAGAAAAAACTATTTTTTTTAATTCACAACTCACAATTCTCAATACACAATCATAATTATTTGATAAAAAAACTTAAAAAACCATCAACCCTCAACCATCAACTCTCTACCTTTTATTATCTTTGTGCCGAATATAAGTAAGCAGGTTTGAACTGCATGATTTTTATTTTTTTTATGGAAAAGACTTGGCGTTGGTTTGGAAAGAACGACAAAATAACCCTGAAAATGCTGAAGCAGATTGGGGTTGAGGGTATTGTCACCGCTCTGCACGATGTGCCAAATGGTGAAGTGTGGACACGTGAGAAGATTCATGAGCTGAAAGAGTATATCGAAAGTTATGGAATGCGATGGAGCGTGGTAGAGAGTCTGCCCGTTGTTGAGAGCATAAAATATGCTGGACCAGATCGTGACAAGCAGATTGAGACTTATAAGGAGAGTCTGAAGAATCTCGGATTGGAAGGTATTCATACTATTTGCTATAATTTCATGCCTGTGCTTGACTGGGCTCGTACCGACCTGTTCCATAAGAACGAAAACTTTACAAGCAACCTATATTTCTCACATGCTGAATTCGCATATTTCGATATTTACATTTTGAAGCGCGAAGGTGCACGTGAGAGTTTTTCTGCCGAAACGCTGAGAGCGGCTGACGAGATTCATAATAAGGTTGCGGCTGAGGGAAGAGAAGCTGAATTCAATCATCATCTTGTTGATAACATTATAGTGAAAACGCAAGGCTTTGTGAATGGCAACATTACAGAGAACGATGAACATCCTGTGGAACTTTTCAGACAATTGCTCAAGTTGTATGATGGTATCACTAAGGAGCAGTTGCGCGAAAATATGCGTTATTTCCTTGCTGCCATTATGCCTACTTGCGAGGAATACGGAATGAATATGTGTGTCCACCCAGATGATCCACCATTGCAAATTCTCGGTCTGCCACGAATAGTGACTTGTGATGAGGATATTAAATGGTTTCTCAAGGCTGTGGATAATAAACACAATGGTTTGACATTCTGTGCAGGTTCGTTGTCGGCAGGGGCACACAATGATGTTGTGGCTTTGGCTAAGAAATATGCTTCACGAACACATTTCGTGCATCTGCGTTCCTGCCATGTTTATCCAAATGGTGATTTCACAGAGGCAAGCCATTTGGGCGGCAGGGCAAATCTGATAGAACTGGCAAGGATTTTTGAAAAGGAAAATCCAAAACTGCCAATGCGCGTTGACCATGGTCCGTTTATGGATATGTATGAGGAAGAAACGAGAGGTTACAATGCTGGGTATTCATTCCTCGGCAGAATGTTTGCATTAGGGCAGGTAGAGGGAATACTTGCCACAGTTGATAATGAATTGGAAATAAAATCACAAATATAAAAATTATGAATAGTTTATTTGACATCAAGGACCAAGTGGTCGTGATTACTGGTGGAACTGGAGTGTTAGGTTCTATGATTGGTAAATATCTTGCAAAGGAAGGTTGTAAGGTTGCATTCCTGAGTCTTCCGCAGGAAAAGGAATTAGGCGATAAGTTAGTGGCAGAAATAAAGGCAGACGGTAGCGAGGCTTGCTGGTTTGCAACCAATGTGCTTGATGCTGCTGTAGTGGAGCAGAACTGCAAGGACATTCTTGCAAAGTATGGTCGCGTAGATACTCTGCTGAATGCAGCTGGCGGCAACCAGAAAGGTGCTACTATCGCTGATGACCAAAGCATTTTCGACCTTGACCCTAAGCAGTTCTCTTTTGTACTGGAACTCAACCTCACAGGTACAGTGATTCCTACACAGGTATTTCTAAAACCAATGAAGGAACAAGGCAAGGGACAGATTGTGAATTTCGGTTCAATGACGAGTTTTCGTCCATGCACTCGCGTTTGTGGCTATTCTGCAGCAAAGAGCGGAATAAAGAGTTTTACAGAATATATGGCTTCTGAGGTAGCACGCAAGTTTGGCGATGGCATCCGTGTAAATGCTATTGCACCGGGATTCTTCGTTACAAACCAAAACCATGACCTGCTCGTAAATCCTGACGGCAGTTGGACTCCACGTGCTGAGCACATCATACAGCAAACTCCGTTTGGAAGAATGGGTGAGCCAGAAGAACTGTGCGGCACGATTCATTATCTCATCAGTCCGGCTTCAAAATTCGTCACAGGCACAGTTGCTGTGGTTGATGGTGGATTTAATGTGTATTGCATATAATTTGTTAAATGTACATAAAATGAAAAGTTTAAACAAAAGAACAGCTCCAAAGAGCGTGATGCCTGAAAAGGTGATTCAGTTCGGTGAAGGTAATTTTCTACGTGCATTTGTAGATTGGATAATCTGGAACATGAATCAGAAGACTGACTTCAACGGAAGCGTTGTTGTGGTTCAGCCAATAGAAAAAGGTATGGTTGACTGGCTCAATGGTCAGGATTGCCTGTACCACGTTAATCTTCAGGGACGTGAAAACGGAAAACCTGTAAACACACTGGAACGTATTGACGTTATCAGTCGTGCCCTGAATCCTTATTCACAGAATGCAGCCTTTATGGCATTGGCAGAGCAGCCGGAAATACGCTTCGTGATTTCAAATACTACAGAAGCCGGTATTGCTTTCGACCCGACCTGCAAGTTCGATGACAAACCAGCTTCTTCCTATCCAGGCAAGTTGGTACAGTTGCTTTACCACCGTTATGAATATTTCAATGGTGCAAAGGATAAAGGTCTTATTATTTTCCCTTGTGAATTGATATTCCTGAACGGACATAAACTAAAGGAATGTATCTATCAGTATATTGACCTTTGGAAACTGGGTGAAGATTTCAAGACTTGGTTTACGGAATGTTGTGGCGTATATGCAACACTCGTTGACCGTATTGTACCTGGATTCCCTCGCAAGGATATTGATGAGATTCAGAAGAAGGTTTCCTACAAGGATAACCTCGTTGTTCAGGCAGAAAACTTCCACCTTTGGGTTATAGAAGCACCAAAAGAGATTGAGGCAGAATTTCCTGCATCAAAAGCTGGTCTGCATGTATTGTTCGTACCATCAGAAGCACCTTACCACGAAAGAAAAGTTACTTTGCTCAATGGTCCTCACACGGTATTGTCACCAGTGGCTTTCCTTAGTGGAGTAAATATTGTGCGTGATGCCTGCCAGCATCCTGTTATTGGCAAATATATTCATAAGGTGCAGTTCGGTGAACTGATGGAAACTCTGAATCTGCCAAAGACAGAACTTGAGAAATTCGCAAATGATGTGCTTGAGCGCTTCGACAATCCGTTTGTTGATCATCAGGTTACAAGCATCATGCTTAACTCATTCCCTAAATACCAGACTCGCGACCTTCCTGGTCTGAAAGTTTATCTCAACCGCAAAGGCACTTTGCCTACAGGTCTTGTTATGGGCTTGGCTGCAATCATTACTTATTATAAGGGTGGAAGACGAGATGACGGTGTAGAAATCGTTCCTAACGATGACCAGAAGATTATGGATTTGCTCAAGCAGCTTTGGGCTACTGGCGATACTCAGAAAGTTGCTGACGGAGTACTTGGCGCAGAATTTATTTGGGGAGAAAACCTGAACGAAATTGAAGGACTGAATGCTTTGGTGAAGAAAGATCTGGATTTGATTCAGGATCTTGGTATGCTCGAAGCTGTAAAGACCATTCTTTAAAAGACCGTAAAATCGTAAAACTGAAAAAACACAAAATATTAATAAAGAAGTTAGCCTCCGAATATGAAGAGGCTAACTTTTTGAATGGCGATCCTTCATGGTTCATGCATCAGGTTGAAGGTGAAGCTAATCAGGAGATGTTGGCTTTTCTGGCGGCATCATTGTCGTTTGGAGCAAGAAAACAGTTCCTGCCAAAGATACAATACATTCTTGACTGTGCGCAGGGGAATGTTTTCGACTGGCTGAAAGAAGGAAAATACAATCAGGATATCCAGCAAAGCGAAGAATGTTTTTATCGGCTATACAATTGCATGGTGATGAACAGGTTTTGTGATGCCTTAAGCAATATTATTGCAGAGTATGGCACCTTGAAGCACTTTGTGTGTAATTACCCAAAATCGAAGAGTGATGAAAAACTATCTGCTTTGGACGTGTTGAGGAATATTACTTCATACTTTTCGGACAAGAATATGCAAGGGCTAATCCCAAAGGACACACAATCATCGTGCAAACGATTGTGTATGTTTCTTCGTTGGATGGTAAGGGACAATTCGCCAGTGGATATTGGCATTTGGAATGATATAATCGACAAGCGTACACTTATAATGCCAATGGATACCCATGTTCTGCAACAGGCTCAACATTTAGGACTGATAAAAAGCAAAAGCGGCAGTATGAATACTGCTCGCAAACTGACTGAAAAAATGTTGGAAATTTTTCCTGACGACCCATTAAAGGCCGATTTTGCCCTGTTCGGGCTGGGTGTTATGGGACAAACTCAAAGTGCTGATAGTCTTTAATGCTACGCCATGCTCCACCCCAATGGAAGCCATGCCTAATGAACAATTTGTAGCATAAGTCATTCTTATCAATTTTATAAGGAAAGTTCTTTTTTCTGTCAGCATAATCTTTACCTTTGGCAGGCTCTACGCTGATTTTGCCCTTTGTGGTCTTGACGCATGGATTGTAGAGTGGATTGATGTCGATAGCCAACCCTTGAGCATGCAGGGACAAGATTTTTGTGCCAGCAACAGTGCGAAAATTGAAGCAAGAAGTATTGTTGGCTGTCATGGATTTCTCATCGTCGGCATCAAATTCATCAACTAAGCGTATACACTGGATAGGGTAGTGGACATTGTAGAGACTACGGAAAATGTCAACAAGTTTTGTGGCTATCAGCTTGTTGCATACTATTTCTCCTTTGCAGATGTTGCTGTTTCCATCATAATGCAAAATATGAACATGGCGCAAATCATTACGACTAACAGGACAACCTGTTTTGTAAGATTTGCCACTCATGTAATTGAAAAGCGAATCTGAAATAGGTGTGACATAGAAACCATCAGTCTGTGCGGCACTTTTTTGTGCGGCACACAAAACGAGAATAGAAAGAATCAGATAAATAGTGTATGTCTTGAAATTATTCATCAGAATATGCTTCACGTGAACCTATGGCAAGTTTACGGAGATCATAGTAACTGCCATTGTAAATATCGAAATCAACATATCCTTTTATTCCAGGCAATTTGCCTGCATCGGTATGTTGCCAAAATTTCCATTTTCCAGTGTAATCGAGTTTGTCAACATAGTAATGTGCTATCCAATATGGGTATCTGCTAAATTCATCGCCAGAAAGATAATCAATCTTGAATTTGTAACTGGTATAGATGATTGGTGGAACGCCATAATGCTCTTCGATTATTGTGAGCCATTTCAGAATGCTGTTGCGAAATTCTTCAATTGAAACGTTTTTGCCCTTGCGTTCTACATCAAGCACAGGAGGAAGGTCGCCTTCCTCAAGTTCAACATTGCGTATGAAGAAACCTGCCTGCTGCTGTGCAGAGGTTTTTGTGCTCCAAAAATGATAGGCTCCACGGATAAATCCATACTCACGTGCCTGCTTGAAATTCTCCTCAAAGCATTCGTCAATACGGTTTGAACCTTCGGTAGCCTTTATCATGATAAACCTGAGTGGAGCACCATTGATTTCGGCATTGTTGCGAAGTATTTCCCAATCAATTTTGCCTTGATAATGGCTAATATCTATGCCATGTATGGCATACCCTTCGGGATAGTGAACATCACCGAATAATGCTCGCCAACGGAAATTGGAAGGACCTACGAAAAAATAGTAGAACAGAAAAACATACAAAGAGAGCACAACTATTCCCCCAATCATAAACGGCACAGACGGCCGTTTATGAAAGAAGAAATAATGATGATGTATGTTTTTGCTTGGCATTACTGCTGTTCTAAAGTTAAAGTCTTTGTAGGCTGATCACAAACTGCTGATGGTCCCCAATACTGAATTGGACCAGGGTAGAGGTAGCAAGTTTCAATAGCCCACTTGTCGCGCTGAGCAGCAAAAGCCTTGAAAGGAGCACCATCCAGCTCAACAAGAGCCTTGCGGATAACAGGCTTCATCTTGCCGTTGCGTTTTTCCATATTCATCATCATAGTGATAGGCACACCACCTGCAATCCATTCTGAAGCAGGAACTGTGGTGTTGCGGATGATAGACATGTAGCCAGTCTTTCCGTTTGCAATCAGTCGGCTGGCATTGTAGCCAAGACTGTAGCAATAGTCTGCATCATAGTTGGAAGGAGCAGCACAGCGACCTTCATAACCGAAAAAATGATGCTGAGCAGTGAATTTGCCAACATAATTTCCTTCTGCCTTCATCTGAGCAAGTTTTTCTGCGACCATGCGTGACAAGAGTTTTTCTGTCTCAATAAGTGAAACCTGAACATTTCCGTGAGGGTCACGGTCGAGAGCCAACTGCAAGGCAACATCGTCAGGGAGAGATTCCAGCACAGCCAGATTATCCTTTGACAGATGAGCCTTTACGTATTTAATCTGCTCATCAACCGAACCTGTTACGTTGTGAGCTTCTTCTGTTGAGAGCACATCGTTCAACTCTGAAATAAGATGTTTAATATTTGGAATAAATTCTATCAGTCCTTCAGGAATCAGTACTGTTCCGAAGTTATTTCCATTCTTTGCTCTTTCGGCAACAGCTTTTGCAATGTATGCCACGATGTCGTCAAGGCTCATGTTCTTTGCTTCAACTTCCTCGCTGACAAGGCAAATGTTTGGTTGGCATTGCAGAGCACATTCCAAGGCAATGTGTGAAGCACTGCGTCCCATAAGCTTGATGAAATGCCAGTATTTACGGGATGAGTTGCAGTCGCGCTGTATGTTGCCGATAAGTTCAGAATAAGTCTTGCATGCTGTATCGAAACCAAAACTTGTTTCTATCTGTTCGTTCTTCAAGTCGCCGTCAATAGTTTTTGGACAACCGATAACCTGTACGCCATACTTCTTTGCAGCATAATATTCTGCCAATACGCAAGCATTTGTGTTGCTGTCGTCACCACCAATGATTACCAGAGCCTTAATGTTCAGTTCGCGAAGAATTTTGATTCCTGATTCAAATTGGCTTTCTTCTTCCAGTTTAGTACGACCGCTACCGATGATATCGAAACCACCTGTGTTGCGATATTGGTCGATGATTTTAGAAGTCAGTTCCATGTATTTATGGTCAACCAGTCCGCCAGGACCCATGAGAAAACCATAAAGTTTGCTTTCAGGATTCAACGATTTGATACCATCAAACAGACCGCTGATAACATTATGACCACCAGGAGCCTGACCGCCAGACAAGATAACACCAACGTTAAAAGGAGCATACGTTTTTTCTTCGCCTGCTTCAAATTCTATCACTGGCAGACCGTATGTGTTAGGAAATAGTTTCTTGATTTCGTCCTGGTCTGCTACACTCTGAGTCGCTTTTCCTTCCTTTGCTACAACGCCACCCTGTAAGCCTTTGGGTAATTTAGGTTGATAGGCAGCTCTTTCTTTTTGTAAATTGCTGATCATTTTTATTATTTATTAAAATTCAACTAAAATTCTGAATACATGTGCTGGGTCTGCTGCCCAACGTTCTAAAGTTTCTTGTGCTTGTTCTGGTCTTATCACTTCTGTAATGAATTTTTCAACAGGAGCATTTCCACTTTGCATGTATCTAATAACTGCACGGAAATCATTTGGAGTGGCATTGCGGGAACCTCTGATGTCGAGTTCTTTTTGCACAAAATATTTTGTAGTGAACTGCACGTCCTGTTTTGCATAGCCAATGCAAACCACCCTGCCTGTAAAGCCAACAATGTCAATGGCTGCACGATAGGTTACAGGACTACCAACAGCTTCGATGACCACATCGGCACCATAGCCTCCTGTGTACTCCATGACTTTCAGCAACAAGTCTTCCTCGGCAGAATTTATGCCGTATGTAGCCCCAAGGTCTTTTGCGAGCTGGAGCTTCTCGCTGCTCAAATCTACAGCAATAACCATTGCTCCACGCTGCACGCTCCGCAGCACAGCACCTAATCCAACCATACCACAGCCAAATACCACTACAATGTCAGTATCGGTCACGCAACCACGTGCTACGGCATGGAATCCAACGCTCATTGGTTCTATTATAGCACAGTTTTTTGCAATAACACCAGATACAGGTATTACCTTTTCCCAAGGCAGGGCAATGTAGTCGCACATTGCACCGTTACGCTGCACTCCAAGTGTCTGATTGTGTTCGCAGGCATTTACCCTCCCGTTTCGGCAAGCAGCACAATGTCCGCAGTTGGAATAAGGATTCACTGTTACCACCATTCCTTCTTGGATAGTGTCAGGAACATCCTCTCCAACAGCTTCCACGGTGGCACCGATTTCATGTCCAGGAATAACAGGTTTCAAAGCCATTGTGTTTCTACCAAGAAACGTGTTCAAGTCGCTGCCACAAAAACCAACATAGTTCAGTCTCAGCAACACTTCATTGCTTTTTATTTCAGGTTTTGGCAGTTCAACAACTGCCACCTTTCTTTCATCAATAATCTTTAATGCTTTCATTTATTTTTATGGTTATCGGTTCTGGATATTCCAGATATTCCGGATTTTCTGGAATTTCCGGGGTCTTTTCATTCACTCATATTTTTTATATAAGGCATGTCGGGCAGGTCCTTGAAACAATAGAATCGTTCCGCATTCTGTCCGAGGAAAAGAGCTTTCTCTGCATGAGTCATCTCGTTTGTCTTACAAATAAAATCGTACGACATCTTATAGGTTATTGCTGTGATAGTGCGCGGATAGTCGCTTCCCCACATCAACTTGTCCATGCCCACCATGTCTGCCGCCTCTTTTATACTGTGGATAGCTGATGGATAAGGATAGAACTCGCTATTGTAAAGCCATGTGATGCCGCCACTTTCTATCATAACGTTCTTGTGTCGCGCAAGCATTATCTGTTGTTTCCACGAAGGTGTAGTCACCATGCCGAAATGACCGATGGCTATTTTCAGATCGGGACATTCTTGTATTATCTCATCAAATTCAGCAATCTGCCATTCATCGTCGGCAAGACAGATGTCGAGCACTTTGTCGTTTTTTTCCAATTGTTTGAATAAAGGTAGATAATACGTAAGCGGACGTTTCGTAATTCTATGGGCAGGCATGGCGAAGGTCGAAAAGTGCGAAAGATTTCCGTTATCCACTTCCATTTTTGTGCCGTCAATCATCCCACAACATAAAACACGGTCAGGGTGTTTCTTCTGCACTTCAATCATATAATCATCCTGATTGCCATCGATAATCTCTTGCACAATCACGGCAGCCGCCACCTGAGCATAGTCCATATTGCTAAGCAGCACCTCTACAGTGTTGTGTCCGTCAATCATGAATGGCGGCAGCATCTGCACTTCCTCACCAAAAAACATGCTGCGGCTACGATTCGAGGAAAGAGCATGTATTGGTTGACCGTCAACCACAGCATTCTGTTCCTTCCACAAATGAGCATGTGCATCAATAATAAGGTAATGTTCCATCGTCTATAGAATACAATTATCAATAAACTCCCTGACAGCTCCACATCCACCTTTGTTTGTGGAGACAAAGTCAACAAATCTCTTCACGACTTCAACTGCATCAGAAGGACAGGCTGTGATTCCTCCCGATTCCTTGACACACTTCATGCAAGGCAGGTCGTTCAAATCATCGCCAATGTATGCACATTCGGAAAGTGTGCCGCCTTGTTTTGAAAGGAACTTATGCAGCGTTTCGAGTTTGTCTTTTACATCTTGAAAACAATGTTTTATCTTTAGTTCCTTACAACGTTCTGTTACAATTTCCGACCAGCGACCAGTGATTACAACAGGTGTAATTCCTCGCTGAGGCAACATTACTGCAATGCCGTAACCATCTTTTATATTGAACGCTTTCATCATTTCTCCATCTTCGTCCATGTATATCATGCCGTTAGTAAGCGTTCCATCAACGTCCATTATCAGATATTTTATCATAAGCAAGTAAAACTTTCAATCAGACCAACCACATTATTATCAGCATCAACCACGATGAGCATGTGAATCATGTGATGCAGCATTTTTGCGGCTGTTTCACTTAGTGAAGCATCCTCACGTATAGTTTTAGGGTTAGTGCTCATAATATCACGTACCCTTAGTGTAAAAAAGTTCTCTTTGTTCTTTTGCATAGCCCGCCGCACGTCTCCATCTGTGACAATTCCTTTAAGCTGTCCTTTGTCGTCCATTACGATGGCAGTACCCATTTTTTTGTCAGAGATTTCTATAATGGTGTCGCTGACCAGATTGTCGGGCGAAACTATAGGCAGATTATCTCTTACCATGACGTCCTTTACCTTTGATAGTAATTGTTTGCCAAGTCTGCCTCCAGGGTGGAATTGAGCAAAGTCTTCTCTCTGGAAATTGCGTGCTTTCTCTAAAGCAGAGGCAAGTGCATCGCACATTGCCAATGTGGCTGTGGTCGAAGATGTTGGTGCAAGGTTCAAAGGGTCGGCTTCTCTTTCCACGCTGATGTTCAGATGGCATACTGAACAACGAGCAAGCATAGAGTCGGGATTTCCTGATATTCCGATGATAGGAATGTTCCTATTGACGAGCAGAGGCAGAAAGCGTAATAGTTCGTCAGTATTTCCACTATAACTGATTGCTACAACAACATCTGTGGGTTTGAACATTCCCAAATCGCCATGATAGGCATCCAACGGATTCACGAAGAAAGAAGGAGTTCCCGTACTCGCTAAGGTAGCAGCAGCTTTAGCACCAATATGACCAGATTTACCCACTCCAGTAACAATGATGCGTCCACGGCACTTCAATATCAGTTCGACTGCCTTTTCAAATTCGTCACCAATTCTTGGAATGAGATCGGATATGGCTTTCGATTCTTCCTTCAAGCAATGGATGGCTGTATCAGTTATATTCATAACACACTCTCAATAACATTCTTCAAGTCGGAGAGATAGAGCATGTTTGCCCCATCGCTCTTGGCCTGTTCTGGATTAGGATGAACTTCAAAGAAATAGCCTGTTGCACCAAATGCCTTTGCTGCCAATGCCATTGCTGGCACAAATTTCCTATCTCCACCAGTTGCTCCATCAGCAGCTCCTGGACGTTGCACGGAATGTGTACAATCCATGATAACGGTATCAGCAAGCTCCTTCATAGCAGCAATATTTCTGAAATCAACAATTAGATTGTTGTATCCGTACATGTTTCCACGCTCTGTGAGCCAGACCTCGTTGCCGTAGGATTCCTTTATTTTCTGCACAGGGTAAATCATATCAGCTCCACTCAAGAACTGTGCCTTTTTGATATTTATAATCTTTCCCGTCTTGGCTGCGGCTAACAGCAAATCAGTCTGCCTGCACAGGAAAGCGGGAATTTGTATTACATCAACCACTTCACCAACAGCACTTGCTTGCCACGACTCATGAATGTCAGTCAGCAGACGAAGCCCATACTTTTCTTTTATTCCTGCAAGCATTTGCAAGCCTTTGTCCATGCCAGGACCGCGAAACGACTTTAATGATGTGCGATTCGCCTTGTCGAATGAAGCCTTGAAAATAATATCAACTCCAAGTGCATTTTTTATGCGCACGATCTCTTCTGCAACAATGTCGAGAAGTTCCTGACTTTCTATGACGCATGGACCTGCTATGAATTTTTCCATCTCACGCGCATTTGGTCTCCTATGATGTCTTGAACTTCCTCCACCAGTTCCCAGTCTATAGGAGCATTAGCATACTCTACATTTTTCTTCACGTTATCAGGATTAGCCGACGAGAATAAGGTGGTGGCAATGCGAGGATTACTGATTGCATACTGAATGGCCAGTTTTTCTATCGGGTAGCCCTTTGCCTCACAATGCTTTGCTGCTCTCATGCAGGCATCTTTCAAAGACTGTGGAGCAGGATGCCAGTCTGGTGTGCCACGTGTAGATAGTAAGCCCATACTCAATGGTGAAGCATTGATGATTCCGATATTGTTGGCTTCAAAAAAATCGAAGTAATCGTTCATCATCTCATCATTAAGCGAATAGTGGCAGAAACAGAGGGTAGCCTCTATAGTACCAGCTGGCACATGCTCCACAACCCACTTTATGTTTTCTGGCTGCAGGTCAGTAACGCCCACATGACCAACAATTCCCTTAGCCTTCAGTTCCAGTAGGGCAGGCAATGTTTCGTTTGCCACCTTTTCCAATCCGCCAGGAAGGTCTTTCTGAAACTCGATGTCATGGACATTTATCAAGTCGATATGGTCGATGTTAAGACGTTCCATGCTCTCGAAAACACTCTCTGTAGCACGCTTGGCACTATAATCCCAAGTGTTCACGCCATCTTTACCATAACGCCCAACTTTAGTGGAGAGATAATATTTGTCACGCGGAATCTCCTTCAAAGCCTTTCCCAATACCATCTCAGCCTTATAGTGTCCATAATAAGGTGAGACATCAATAAGATTGAGTCCATTTTCCACAGCCGTAAACACAGCTTCGATAGCCCTATTTTCATTCACAGCATGAAAAACACCGCCCAATGAAGATGCACCAAAACTTAGCGCTGAGACCTTCATGCCAGTCTTTCCAATCTCGTAATATTTCATAGTTACCATAATTTGAGTGCAAAAATAAGAAAAAATGCGTAAACGAATTAAAAATTAACAATTAATAATTAATAATTAAGTTTGTTTAGCGGTTATTCAGTCGTTTTGGGGTTAAATTGTAATTTTTTTTAATTTTATGTCCATTCTGAATAATAGTTAAATTTTTGGATGAAACATGCGAAAGTTTATTAATTTCTCATATCTTTGCAAATTGAAATTATTTGGATTTATATATGCCTACGAATCTGTGCAATATCGCACTACCTAAAGACTATCTGTTGGTTGGCTTGAATAAATCGACTAACTTTGTTAGAGAATTATGAAAAAGTTTTTTATTATAATGTCCGTGATAGCTGCAAGCTTGTGCTCGTGCAGCAATGAGAGCAAGATTGTGATACTTGCAGCGGAAGAAGCGGAGTACAACAAGTGTCGGGAGATTTTTCCCGAGATAGAATGCATAAGAACGGGCGTCGGAGCCGGCAATGTCATCAAGACCTGCTGCAATCTTCCCCAAGGGACCCGCATCATCAACATCGGCTATGCCGGAAGTAACAACGTCGAAATAGGAACAGTATCCTTGGTGAGCGATTCGTTCAGATATACTGATGGAAATTACAAGTTCGATGATCACGCTAACCCGCTCCACCTCTCGGACGAAGGACTTCCTTGCTATACGGGAAACAGTTTTTTTACTGAATCCGACAAAATAGAGCCCACACTCTATGATATGGAGCTCAACTACATAGCATCCTTCTCACCTCATCTCGAACTGGTAGCGGCCGTAAAAATCGTCAGCGACAACCTGAGTGTAGATGACTACCTGAACAATGCCAAACGAGAATCAGGAATGCTTACAAGCGATGAAGTCTGGAAGAATGTAAGACAAGCTGTAGAAACGATATTGTCGCTTAACCAAGCCAAAACCATCAAACAATGAAGAATTCATCAAGACTCATACTACTTTTATTCATCACACTTATGGTTGGAGCATGTAGTGGCACCGAGCCAGAAACAACTACCCAAAGTCAATTTTATCCTGGGCAAATTGTTCCCGACCAGATTGTAACGGCACAAGGAGAAATGTCGTTCTTCAGGGATATAGCTATTCCCGATACGATATTTACGCTTATGCAGGGTAAGTCATTCAAGCCAGACTGTACTATACCACGTAGCGACTTGCGCTATCTCTTATGCCTCCATCGAGACATTGACGGCCGTACGATAGTCGGTGAGATGGTAGTAAACAGGAAAATATCATCTACAGTTCTCAATATTCTCCACCAACTTTACTCGGCTAACTATCCTATAGAAAGAATGCGTCTGGTGGATTATTGGGATGCTGATGACGAAATGTCCATGCGAGACAACAATTCATCAAGCTTCAATTTCCGCTTCATATCTCACACTACAACAGTATCCAAGCATGGTAAGGGGGTGGCAATAGATATCAATCCACTGTATAATCCATACCACAAAACACTTGCAGACGGAACGGAAGTTGTTGAACCGGCAACGGGTGCGCCATACCTTGATCGTAGCAAATCATTCCCATACAAGATAGAAAAAGGCGATTTATGCTATACGTTGTTTACCGAAAACGGCTTTGAATGGGGCGGTGAATGGACAACGGTAAAAGACTATCAGCACTTTGAACTGATAGAAGAATAAGATGAATCTCTTTTTTTCCTGAATGTCTTTTTCCCGGCCAGCATCATACGTATATCTACTGAGGATTTTGTGGATTTCAAATCCGGTGATACCTGATATTCCTTCTGCTGCCCTTCAATGCCGAAACTGATGGTGGAGCCTGTGGAAGTGACATCAATGGTAACGGGAGCGCCCATTACCAGGGGCAGATTCACATCTCCGTGTCCTGCCGGAAATCCGCAAAGAACCGGGATATTGTAAGGAGCAAAAATTTTGTGTAGCATTGCCTCAACGCTTATTGTGCTCCCACTTTCGTCTTTAAATTCTGTCCCGCAGTCCGAAAAATCGCCGAGTATAATGCCTTTGCAGCGTTCCAAAACCCCATTCATCTGTAGAATACGCACCTGACGGTCAATGTTGTGCATTGATTCTCCGACTTCCTCAATAAAGAGAATAAGATCTTTTCCCATCGTGGCATCAGCCTGCGTGCCCAGATTAGGGGCAAAGGTGCATATATTCCCACCAACGAGAGTTCCTGTGGCTGAGCCTGTTATATTCTGTTTATGCCTGGGCACAAGGTATTTGGGAACATTCCCCATAAGGATGTCACGCATCAGAATTCCGTTTTCCTACCTTTGCACTCGGATTCGGTGTACCCTACCTCAGCCTGATGTCTGCCTTATCTAAACCATAAAGCAGCCTTAACTAAGGGTTAACGCTACCTTGCACCCTGTGTTATCCCTGTTATATCCCTGCTTTAAGGCTGACAACAGGGCTTTACAAGTAGGGAGCCAGTCCGACTTATTAACTTTAAATTTTTTACTATTATGTCATTCAAAAAGACAAACGAAGCTGTTAAACGAAACAGCGGAAAAGTGGGTAACATTCGTTACTTTTTGAACTTGCGGGATGTGGTTAAGTGTTGCCACTTATGTCATAGATGACTAATTCGTTTGCTTGGTCTTTATTAGATGTGTCTTTCTGCTACTTTTTTGTTCGTGATTATATAATATTTCTTAACCCACATTGCAGTTATCCGTCATGTAACTCCCTGTTTCTCAGGAGGCGGATTTTTTTGATGTAATTTTTTGTGCACCACAGATTTTACCTTTCCGAGTGGATGAGGGTTTATGTCCAGCAGGGAGTATATGGCAG
>JAZLKO010000078.1:0-4238 GCA_045597685.1 Prevotella sp. | reverse complement strand
GGCACAATAATGTTTGTATTATTATGCCTCAAATTTGTATTTTAGCTTCATTAATGTCCGATAATTTCCACCCACCATAAATCTATGAAGAAAAAATATTTAAATTGAGAATTGATAAGTTTGCTGACTGAATTTGACAGCGAAAAGACTAAATAGTTACTTTATAGAACAATTACAAACAATAATAAGTTTAACCTTTATACCTTTATAAAAATGAGTAAGAAAAAAAGCATTTTATTAACATTTGTCCTCCTTCTGGTTGGAGGATTGACTACATTTGCTACAGCAGCACCAAATGGAGAAACTGGTAACGAAGACTATTGGTCTAACTTTGCTGCAAGTACGTTTGCTTCACAGGATGAATCAGCAAAGACGTTGAGTATTTCGACACCAGAAGAACTCGCCCTGCTCGCAAAGAATGTGAATAGTGGCACTTCGTATGCTGAATACACAATTACCATCAGCGGCACACTCGATATGAGTGAACATTATTGGATTCCAATCAATGCACGTAACGGCCAACTCAGCGGATCGATAATCCAAGGTAGTAATACGGCTGTCATTTCTAATCTGAAAATCGATAAGGCTGTATATACTGACAATTATAATTATTATGCAGGATTCATCGCTCAGACAGTGGGCAATTTGACTGTCAAGGATCTCACTTTCTCGGGTGCTGTTTCGGTTGACAACGGTTCAGGTGTTGCGACAGTGCTTGGATTGACCTATGGCAATGTTCTCTTCGAAAATGTAAAAGTCGTTAGCAGTACTGTTTCAGCCGAAACAAAGGCAGGTGCATTGGTCGGATTTACCGGAGGCGATGGAATCACTGTCACAGTTAAGGATTGCACTCTTGACAAAGTTACCGTCACGGCTGTATACTCCTATGCACTTATGGTTGGTCTGGTCAACACGCGTGACCATGTTGTTTTTAAAGGTAACTGTTCGGCAACCAATTCCCGCGCAGTAATTGATGAAACAGCAGCCACCACGAATTTCCCTACAAGAAAAATCATCAGGGAATACACATATGGTGTAAATGACAGCAAGCTTTGGGCTATAGGTGTTCAGGATGCCTGGGCAGAATGTCGAACAAGCCCTTCACCGACGATGACAATTGACAATGTGGACTACACAATCATGGGTGACATCTTCTATCACGCAAACAATGTAATTGTGGATGTATGTGCTGTTGCAAAAATAGGAAACGAGGAATATCGAACTCTTGCCGATGCCATTGCAGCAGTTAAGAATGGCGAAACAATCACAATGATTGCTGATGAGGTTTTGAAAAAGGGACAGACAATTACTCTTGAAAATAATGAACAATTCACACTCGACCTGAATGGTAAAACGATTTCAATTGCAGAAACAGGGTTTGATTTTACGGCCAATGGTACAAACGTTGCTTTGAGAAATGGTGTTCCTGTTCGTTTTGCAATTGTTGTCAATGGCAACGGAACGCTGAACATCTGCGATAATAGTACAGATCAATCAGGAAAGATTGAAACCAAGAATAATTCTTATGGAACCACCAAAACCATCCTTGTTGATGGTAATGCAACAGTCAATCTGAATAGTGGAACTATTACTGCCGATTATGCTCCTTTCTACATCGTAGGTTATACAGGGACAGCTGCAATTACTGACCCTACATCAGTTCCAAAGCCATCTCTTAATGTAAACGGTGGGACGATTGAAGGACAGGAATTAGGTATCGGAATCAAAGGAAACACTGCTATGCTAAAAGTAACAGGCGGTGAAATTATAGGAACCAATTCTTACGGTATCTCCACAAATGGTACCCAGGACTGGTATGATGGAGGAAAATTTGCTATTGAGATTACTGGTGGGACAATTAAATCCACCAAAGGAACTGCAATGTATCTTCCTGCAGAAGGACCTACAGTTATTACAGGTGGAACATTGGAAGGTGCTGAAGGTATTGCCGTAAAAGGTGGTATTCTCTCCATATCTGGCGATGCCATTGTCATGGCAACTGGTGAACAAAGTGAACCTGCCTCTGCTTTTAGTGGATATACTCAAACAGGCAGTTGTATTTACATAGAAGATACATATTCAGATCATAAACCTATCGTAAACATTTCTGGTGGCAAGTTCTCAAGTGTCAACAACAAAGCCGTTGAGTATTTTACAACCAAGACTGGCGATGCTCCAGATAAAG
Source organism: Prevotella sp. (assembly GCA_045597685.1). Classification (GTDB taxonomy): domain Bacteria; phylum Bacteroidota; class Bacteroidia; order Bacteroidales; family Bacteroidaceae; genus Prevotella. Next base: position 2,053 of record JAZLKO010000078.1, on the reverse strand, counting down.
GTAAACTTACGGTTTACGCTGGTCTCTATGATGATGAATCTGCAAAAGACTATCTCGCTGATGGTAAGACTATAATCGTCAATACGGATGAAACAACTAAAACAGATTATCCTCATGCAGTTGTTCCTCTTACTAATGAAGTTCAGGTGGCTCCAGATTTGGAAATCACTTCAAATGATGAAGAGCATCCACTCACACAAGAAGAGCAAACCAAAGCAGAAACTGCTGTCAATGAAGCGATAGAAGACATGGCTGAGAATACTGAAGTAACAAATCTTCCTGATAACAATAACTATGCTGTTGAAAGTGGCGTTGTGGGAGAAGGTCAATCCGTTGGTATTAATGTAGAATTCACAGGCACAAAGGTAAGTGTAGCAACAGAAAGCCAAACAACAACAGTCACTCTGAAGGAACTTACCTTTGATGTCACGCCATACGTTGTTAAGACAGTTGGAGAAGGTGAGGAAAAGAAATCTGTAGCAGTAAAGAAAATTGAAAACGACCAGATTACTGCTCCTATGATATTCCGTTTGCCAATTCCTTCAAGTGTGACCGACAATTATGCACACGTAAAACACTATCTAAGCGAGACAGAGACTGAAGACATGGGTTTGAAGGAGATTAAGAGTACTACTACAGATAAGAGCAAGACATGTAAATACATCGAAATCACAACCACGTCATTCAGCAAATTTGAAGCCATTCTGAAGTCAGTCAGCGAACCAAATACCTTGTACTATTATGCAGGCAATGACACTAAGGTAGAAGGAACTGATGCTACTCCATCGGCATTCAGTACAGCACAAGAAACTAACAAGAATGCCATTGCTTTCGTTAGTGAAGAATATGCTGATTGGGCTGAAACGCAGACTAATGTAGTAGTTGATTATGTTGAAGGAGAAACCAATGGTAATAGATATGTTTGTCCAAAGTTCGTTTTGACAGACTTGGAAGACTTTTATTCTCCAGTTGATTTCAAAGCACTGGAAGGTTCTTATACCCGTACAAATACCCAAGGTCTGAACTCTGTATGTCTGCCATTTGCAATAACTACAGAAAATGTAAACAATGGAAAAATTGGAAGATACAAAAGTTCAGAAATCAAAGATGATAAGACAGGTACTATTTCATTCGACTTTGTTGAATCTGTTGACGCAGGTGTTCCATGCATAGTAGATTGCGAAGATAATAAAGACTGGACAATCACCTTTGATGATACTGAAATTAAATCAGCTCCTGTCAATAATGAACCTATGAAAGGTTCTTATGTAGAGAATGTAATTGGTGTAAATTTCTTTAAGGTTAGTTCTGATGGAACCAAGTTTGTCAATACAGTAGAAGGCTCTAAAGTTTTCCCATTCCGTGCTTACCTTGACCTTATTACACAAACAGGTGCTAAAGAGTTGACGATTGAATGGAACGATGGTTCGACTACAGGAATCAATACAATTGAAAGCAAGCATATTGACAATATCATTTACGACCTCACTGGTCGCAAAGTAAACAATACGGTTAAGGGTAGTGTTTACATTATGAATGGAAAAAAGTATATTAAGTAACAAACAGACGAAACAATGAAAAAGATATATTCAACACCAAGAGTGAAAGAAGTAAAGCTTAGGCTTGAAAGAATGATTGCGGAAAGTGGGTATAATGTAAATGGCAGTGATGAATCTAATGGAGGTTCTACTAAGGGCAAGGAAGAAGATATAGATTTTGGGTTCTAATAATCGTTACTTCAATGCAGGATAAAAAAATCGGGTACTTTATGATGAAGTGCCCGTTTTTTTTATTGCTTAGTATTTGCAAAAAATATGGAATGAAGGAATTCACCTGTTTTCCGCAAGATTTTGCCCTAAAAAAGTTATACTCCTGCTAATAAGGTAGTTGTAAGTTGTAAATAGGTCGTTTGGGGTCACCTCGTTTCGTCATATGGGCTACTTTTGATGGTCGATCACCAAGAAAAATCCCCCTTGTCAGGCATATCATAGAGAATAAGTGTTACCTTTGTGGCATGTTTGTGGAGAAAAAACTGAATAAGTCTGGAAGTATC